>DAOVVG010000089.1 GCA_030632175.1 Gammaproteobacteria bacterium | reverse complement strand
GCATCGCGCATTGTTCCTCCAGTATCACGGAATGGCCAGAGAAATACTTGCAGCAGATCCCGATCTGACCTTGACGGAGAAGGGAGGAAAAACGCCATTGATGTACGCGGCGGCAGACATGGACAAGGAACTTGTGGAGGCGCTGCTACACGAAGGTGCGCCCGTGGGAGCGACAACGGACAGTGGCCTGACGGCACTGATGCTGGCGGCGGGTAGCGGCAGTCCGGATATTGTCGAGCTGTTGCTTGCAAATAAGGCAGCTGCAAACAAGGTAGACAAGAAAGGAAAATCCGCACTTCACTACGCGGCACGCAAAGGCCGGGATGACAACGCAAGTTTACTGATAGCGAGCGGTGCGCAGGTAGATACAAGGGACAAACAGGGATATTCGCCGTTACTGGAGACCTCGATCAACGGTAGCGTGTCTACCGCCGGGTTATTGCTTGATGCCGGCGCCGATATTAACGCGAGCACCGGTAATGGTGCCAATAGTGTAATTCTGGCGCTACAAAACAATAAAAACGAGTTTGCCAGCCTGGCTGTCAGCAAAGGCGCCGATACAGGCGTCATGGATGCCCAGGGCAACACGGTACTGTTGTACGCAGTGCGTAGCGGACATGCGGAACTGGTTAAAAAGCTGCTGGGCGATACTGACGTTAATGCCACCTTGAACGCGTCAGGTAATACGCTGTTTCTCGATGCAGTACGGGTAGGTAATATGGATACCATCCGGCTGATGCTGGATCACGGCGCAGATATTAAAGTAACCAACCGGTATGGCAGCACAGCGCTGATAATTGCGGCGGAGAGCGGCAACATAGCTGTAGTTGAGTTGCTGCTGGAGACCAATGTAGATGTGAACATGGCAAATAACGGTGGCCAGACTGCAATGTACCTGGCATCCGGACGTGACCATGTGGATATTATTGAGGCCTTGCTGGCAGCGGGTGCAGACATTAATACAGCGGATCAACGCGGGGTTACACCGTTGATGTATGCAGTCAGCGAAGAAAAAATAAATGCCGTACAGACGCTGCTTCGCGGCAATGCAGACGTATCCCGGGTTGATAACAAGGGCGCTACCGCACTGGATATGGCAGAGCATATTGGCAGCAAGCCTATCATCGCGATATTACAGTAAGAGCGCAGTTCACTGCGCGAACCCTATCGCGGAACAAGTTCCGCTCCTACAGGGATATCAGGCAATTGCAGGGGCGCAGTGTGATATCTTTGCAAGGACGCTATTTATAGCGTGAGCAATTCTGCCATGGAGGGCGAATTACATGCCGCACTATCATGGATGTAACCTCAGAAAAGGTCGTGTCTCCATCCCGGGGCAGATCTACCTGATCACCACGGTTACCTGGCAACGACTCTCGTTGTTCCAGGATTTCTATAAGGGGCGGATTGTCGTTGATTCGCTACGGCGGATGGAGTGGGCTGGCTGCGTGGAATCCCTTGCGTTTGTCATCATGCCAGATCACCTGCGCTGGCTTTTTTCCTTAAAGGCTTCTCATTCATTGACGGCCATTGTGGAACAAGTTAAGCGCTATTCGGCTTATCGGCTGGACCGGCTGCAAGGCAAAACAGGCCAGCCCGTCTGGCAACGGGGCTTTCATGATCATGCCTTGCGGCAAGAGAAATCGATTCGCACCACGGCCCGTTATATTATCGCCAATCCATTGCGTGCCGGTCTGGCGGCGCATATTGGTGACTACGCCTTATGGGATACAGTGTGGCTGTAAGAGCGCTGCTCGCAGCGCGAACATATTCGCGGAACAAACTCCGCTCCTACAAGCGGACTCACAAAAAAAAGGGGCGCCAAAGGCGCCCCGCAAGTACTGCTGGGGGGGGTACAACTTATTTAAACGTTACGCTACAGACCTAGAAACCACCCGTAGTGTAGTTCAGGGACTTCAGACCGTGCGGATCAGCAGTGTCAGCTTCAATACGCTCTTCCCAGTGCGGATGAGTGTTATCACACTGTTCGAAATCATCGTGGTCATGATTAGGATCAGTTTCGTCAGTATCACTCGGGCAGAAGGCTTGCGTGTTACCAGACAGAATGTCTTCAGTTTTCAGCTGAACACCGTCGTAACCGAAGACCGTGCCGATGACCATCACACCGGGAGTACGGGTAGGGTCATTGATGCCGGTAATCGCCGTGGTCGGTATCGCGCCACGCAGGGAGGCATACATCCGGGTGCCGAGAGCGGAACGATCCAGCACGTCACCCGCTGGGTTCAGCACTTCTGCTGTCTCGATGTCAATGGTGTTGACCAGTTTCGCAGTTAACGGCTCGATCACGTAGATCTTGTCATCAAGACGCATCAGTTCCCACAGGAAATGGCCGCCAAGACCGGCAAGCTGGGCACCATGCACGTCACCGCCACCGATCTCGGGCAGATCAACCGTGGCAGCCGGGCCAGACTTGCGATTGTCGTAGGCATCAGCGAAGTTCCACATGTGAGCCTTCTCATCGTCAGACGTAGACTTGGAACCGGTGTTGGTCCACATGGCCTCGCCGTGCTGGGTGTTGACCAGACCACAGCCGACACCCGTGGTGTTAAAGGCATCACGTATGGTCGGGTTGGCAGGGTTGGTGATGTCCAGAACCAGGACGCCGCCTACACCACCGTTGTTGGTCGTGACGTACATCAGGTCACTGGTCGTGTTGAAGTTGTTGCAGATCGGCGCACCATTCAGGATGCCGCCGTCAATCGCTGCATTGATGGCCTTCTTGGCCTTACCTTTAACAGATGAGTTAATGGCCAGACCACTGAGCGGGAAACCACCAATACGGGTGTAGTTGTCACCACCTTCGATATCCATGCTGAACAGCACGAGTTCCTTGTTACCAATAGATGAACAACCAATCAAGGTGTTCTGCGGGTTGCCGCCACACATGTGCAGGCTGTTCTTGGCAGCGCCGGTGGCTGCATTACTGACGTCCAGCTTGGTAACCAGGGTCGGGGCATGGGTGCCACCATTGGTCTTCACGATGTCCATTGCGCCAACCAGGTAGGCGAGCATGCCACGGCTGTTGGGATCCAGACCAGAGTGGTTGGAAAAGCCGATCAGGTGCATGCGGGTACTCTCTACACCACCAAAAGTGGTCAGATCAATAGTGTCCTCGACTGCGTCGAAAGAAGGATCATTCAGCTCAGACTGGTCAAAGATGTAGATCTTGCCATCCTGCTGATCGCCGACCCAGACTTCGCCCAGGCTGAAAGCGCTAGCAGTGCCAGCGGTCGCAAGACCCAGGGCAGCAGCTATGGCTGTAAGTTTCTTTTTCATGTTCATTTAGAACTCCCAAAATATAGTTAATTAACATCTGGTTTATGTTTCCGAAATCACGCCGGCACCGGTTTCGCAGACGCTGACAGTGTTGCCGCCCTGTCAGTCGCACCACATTTCGACATATACCAGCGTGGAACTTCTATCTGACACCGTGGCCTCAGATGCTCGTTAGGTAGCAACATCCTTGCCAATTTTTAAAGAAGTCATGCAGATCAGTTGGCTAGCGAATAACCGAGTAATACACTCGGGAAATTGCTCAAAAGTGTAAGGAAACCCGGACAGGCCCTCTGACGTCCTAATGCCTGATAAATAAATATAATAAGAAAAACAGCAAGTTATAAAATACCCTATACTAGAATCAATTATGGCCAAGCTCTGTGTCGAACCCTCATCCAAGACATAGCAATACCCCTGATTTTTATTTATTCACTGGATTCCACTGGCTTACCGGCGGAATACCCTTGTAAGTCAGATCGACAGATTTCATGTCATAACTGTCAATTTGTCATGACATGCCTTAATATCTTGTCACTTAGCGGCTTTATGCACAGCGGTGCCCGGCAAAAATCCCCTGTAAAAGGAGTTCGGCCATGACGACAACGAAAAAACCCGATCCACAGCTGCAGTCCATTATCGATTCGCACCCCAACCCGTTTGTGGTGGTAGATGAGGACTACACCATCGTTGCGGCCAACAAGGCCTACAACAATACCTATGATAAGAAAGACGGTGAGATCGTCGGCAAAAAGTGCCACATGGTTTCCCACCACTTTGACTCCCCTTGCTTCATGAACAATGAAGACTGTCCGCTGGCCACGGTACTGGAAACCAACGAGCGCTTCGAGGTCCTGCACATTCACTTCGATCAGCATAACCAACCTGAACATGTGCGCATCAAGGGGCACCCAATCACCGGTGCTGATGGTAAACGCTACCTCGGAGAGGAAGTCATCCGCCTCGCAAAGGCATCGGAACTGGACTGCGAGGAACAGAAACTGATCGGCAAATCTGCTGCCTTCAGGGACTGCATCGAGGGCCTCACACGGGCAGCAGAATCCGATGCCAATACGTTGCTGGTTGGCGAGAGCGGTGTCGGCAAGAGCCTTGCAGCCAGATATATTCACAATCGCTCCAACAGAAATGGCCGGGCCTTTGTTACCGTCGATTGCACCGCCATCAGCGAGACGGTGTTTGAAAGTGAATTATTCGGCCATGAGCGGGGGGCATTTGCCGGCTGCGTCGGGCGTCGCAGGGGACTGCTTGACGAGGCGGATGCAGGCACATTGTTCCTGGACGAGGTAAGTGACATGCCCCTGCCATTACAGGGACGCCTGCTGAATGCCATTGAAACCGGTAAATACAGGCGCGTCGGCGGCCGGGAAATACTTGAATCAAATGTCCGTATCATTGCCTCAACACAGCACGACCTGCCCTCCATGATCAAGGCCGACACTTTCCGCTCCGACCTGTATTACCGCCTGGCCGGTATCACCCATATCATTCCGCCATTACGTGAACGCATCGAGGATATCTCCGCATTGTCAGATGCACTCTTGTTGCGCATGCATGATCCCGCGGCATACCGCTGCCATATCGGTCAGGATGCGCGTGCTATGCTCGAAAGATATGATTATCCGGGAAATATACGGGAATTACGCAACATTCTGCAGTGCGCGGTCAGCTTGTCGACTGATGGTCATATCAAGGCTGAACATATCAAGTTCGATGACCACCCGGATAGAGCGCGCGTAGCCAGCACACCAAAAACCGGTTCACTGAAAGAGCTGGAAGCGGAACAGATTGCCGAACTGCTGAACAAGTTCGACGGCCACCGGCGCAAGGTCGCTGAGGAACTCGGGATTAGCGAGCGCACCCTGTACCGCAAACTAAACAAGTACCAGCTGTTGCCGGACCGGGGTTAGTCATCTTCTCCACTATATAAATAAAAAAGCCCCTTCCGGGACTCTTTTATTTATATAGTGGATGAGAGCCCTGGGTTCCAGCCGGGTACTGCAAAAGCGTGCGACCCTGGCACCCGGGCAACACTCACTTTACCGCTTGCGTCGCAGTATTGATGCGCCTTTTTCTGCTGACCTGTATTCGTGTTCGAATTCCGGGAACTCCTGTATCCACATGTCCAGGGTTGTCTTTTCGTCAACGCGCGCGGCATCATCCAGCAGAATGACAACCTCATCTGCCAGGTACTTATGCAGCACCGGCAGGGCGGGGTAGCGTGATATCTTCTGAATCTGCCCCGGAGGGCCGTCTATAACAAGCAGGTCAATTTTTAAATTCTGATCCATTCTGGCAGTTTCGTACCAGTCCCATTCTCCCTGGTCCAGGGTCACCTTCGTGAGGGGCGCATGAATTATTTCTGCGATACGGTCCAGCCCGTGATCTGTAATTCTTTCACGCGTCTGTTCACTGTAGTTCAGGTCGTGATCAAACGAGACAAGTTTTCCGCTGCCTGTCTTCTCGAGGCAGTAGGCCGCTAACAGCGTGGATACGCCGCTGCCGAGTTCCAGTACAAGACGTGGTTTGTGCTTCAGGATTTCGTTAATCAATATAATGCCAAAATCAGGAGATATCGCCCAGCCGCGCATCGGCGGTAACGGCATGCGCAGCGGCAGTAATGATGTGATCGAGGCCAGCGCTTCCAGTTGCTGGTAGAGATTCTCGGTCAGGGTCCGTTGCCTGTCTGCGGTCCTTTCTTCCTGCTCCTGAAGCAGGAGCGCGATTTCTTCAAGCATATTTTCCATGTTTAAATGTTCGGTATCCAGGCAGGTGACCTGCATGATTCGCGACGATCAGGCTTTGTCAGTATCGCAAATTTTGTTAATCCTGCAGAATGAAGGGGTGCGGGCTCCTGTTTACAAAAATTCCGTGCCGGGTAAACTGGCAGCATTGACGGCGAATGCTTCGCTTCCTTTCGGCACATGCTAACCTGATTATATCTTCTGACAATGGGTACACAGCAAGCGCTCATTGAGCAGATCAGGAAAAAACAGCTTATTCTCACGGTCACGGCCGGGCGTACCGGCACTGCCTTTCTGCATAACCTGTTCAGGCTTTTTCCCGGTATCGACAGTGTGCATGAAGATGAACCCAGTTATGTTCACGTGATGAGGCGGGTGCAGACGCAGCCCGCAGAAGCAATCACTTTCCTGACCCGCTTCAAATTCCCTGTTATTGCCGCGTGCAGGTCGAACACTTACGCCGAGACCAGTCACCTGTTCTGCAAGGGTTTTCTGGAACCGATGATAAGCCTCGGAATTTATCCTGACCTGATGTTGTTGCGACGCAATCCAAGAAGCATCGCCTTGAGCCTGCTTGAAAGAAATACCATACCCGGGCGAACCTCTACCGGTACCGATTACCTGCTGTGTCCGTCTGACCCCAACACCTTGCCATTGCCATTATGGGAGGGATTGACGGATTATCAACTGTGTTTCTGGTATGCACTGGAGGTTGAACGTCGTCAGCAGCGCTATGGCGACTATATGCGGCAACTGGGCAGCAAGGTCTGTGATTACACGGCAAACGAATTACACAGTCCAGACCGTTTTATCGAGATGGCCAACACGTTTTCGCTTGAAATCAACGACCGGGATGAACTGCTTCGCCGCCACCATGAAGTGTCGCAAACAAACTTTAATATGACCCCGGTGAAGCAGGAGTCTGCCATGGATCTTGAAAGCACAGAGCAGGGTGTCTGGGAGGCGATAGCTTTCTATGAGCCGTTGCTCCGTCAGCGGGTTATGGATCGTTATCGGGACGACAGGACAGGTGTAACCTGATGGCACGTTGATCAATATTGCGATTGATGCCTTATTCCTTGCAGTATGCCTGTGAGATAGATCGATCCGTGCCAATGAAGGGTTAATTGGCTATTTTTCCGGATATTCATTTGAACAACAGGGGCGACTGGTTTAACCTTTCGCGTCCGGCTGGCTCGAAGCCGGAGAAGAATACCGGAGAGGTGGCCGAGTGGTCGAAGGCGCACGCCTGGAAAGTGTGTAAACGGCAACGTTTCGAGGGTTCGAATCCCTCCCTCTCCGCCAATCAAGGAAAAGGCCCCATCCGGGGCCTTTTCTTTGATCTGATGTGGGTTTCGAACCCTCGAATTATATAAAGCGGTTCGACAAGCGACTGGCAATCGCGCAGAACGTCGTCCGCAGGAGAGCGGCCCCGAAGGAGTGAGGTCGCAGGCCAGAATCATCCCTCCCGCTTCGCCAAATCAAATGATAGATCATAGGATCAGCCTCTAATTCCAGGTTCTGCATAGACCCCACAATTGCTTATCCATAAAATGAGACTGACCACCCCATAGGGTGATCAGTGTATGTCTGCTTCCGCAACCCAAAGGCGACGTTTAGTCGCTGCTTATATAATCAATGACTTAACGACAGGAACCGACCCAACCCAGACGTACAGCATTTCAGCCTGGATGACTGGAACGTACTGTTTTAAGACCTTCCCTGTTCAGCGCAGTCATCGGCTATCATCGATCCTTTCCGGATATTCAGTAGCCTTAGGCTAGCAGTAATCTACACTTCAATTAATGGCAAGGACCGACCCAAACTGTCTTCAATCTGCATAGCCTCAGCCTTGGAGTAAACAGATGAGACTTGTTTTTAGCAACCTTTGGAAACAGCTAGAGAAACTCTGTACTTTAGATTCTGATTCTTATGAAATACGACGAGAGAAAGTAACTTTAGTCGTGATAACAGGATTATGTACCCTTGCAAGTATTATTTGGGGTGCGATTTATTATGCTCTATTGGGGGCTACCACAACGACCTACATTACTTTTGGATTTACCGTTATTGTTGGGATGGCTCTCTTTATTTTTCTCATAACGAAACGTTTTTCTCCCCTTCTTTATGTTTTTTTCTTTATGATATTTTGGAACCCGATTGCGATGCAATGGAGTTTGGGAGGATTTGCCGCTTCTGGAGTTTTGATGCTGTGGTCCCTTTTAGCTCCATTTAGTTCTCTGATGTTTCAAAATATCAAAAAAGCCACTGGATGGTTCATTGCTTATTTAATACTTCTATTCATCTCCCTGTATTTTGATGACTATGTTTCCCAGTGGGCGCCTCCTTTATCAAATATGACATCCATGACATTCTTTGGTATGAATCTCATTGGCCCCTCCATGATCATTTTTGCCTCAATGATGTATTACGTCAATGCATTTCAAAGAGAGCATAATAAATCAGAAAAGTTACTTCTTAATATT
>DAOVVG010000083.1 GCA_030632175.1 Gammaproteobacteria bacterium | reverse complement strand
TTCTCCTGTCAAACCCAGCGCCCGCGCCCGATCACGCGTTGCTACCCTGAAGAAAACGCCTTGCACACGACCGGAAACGTAAAAGCGGGAACAGGCCATACTTGATACTGTGCAGCAAATTTTATTGTGTGCCTGTGCCTGACGTCTGCAACACACCCGTCTGGCCAATGCCTTCCTGCTGTTTACGCGCAATATATTTCTCAAGCGTCTCGCGCGTCACCGGACCCTCCTGACGTGCCAGGCGTTCTCCGTCGGGAGAGATGATGTAGGAAGTTGGCAGACCCAGCACAGGACCCAGTTCAGTCACTGGCCGGGGATCCATTTGCATAACCGGATAAGAGATCATGTGGCTCTCAACAAATTCCCGCAGGTATTCCATGTTGGCTTCTTCATAGTCAACGCCAAGTACCACGATGCTGTCGCGGTTATCTTCATAGAGCCCAATCAGATCGGGAATCTCTTCCAGGCAAGGTGGGCACCAGGTCGCCCAGTAATTGACGATAACCCACTTGCCGCGAAAATCTGACAGCGAAACAGGTTTGCCATCCAGATCATTTAAGGTGAAATCAACCTTTTCTGCCACCGCCGGCAATGTCATCAGCAGTGTCAGCATAAATATCAATGAACGCATTATTTACTCCTTTATGATTTGGGAGAGATTATACTCTCCTCAGCAAATTGTGTAGTCGGACGTGGCCTGAATGCCTCCACGGCAGCAGAACAGCTACAATTAGGACTGACATCACCACAACTGGTTCCCTGACAAGGTCTGCATGAGCATCATTACCAAAGACGATTTCATTACCAGTATCTGCGACGCACTGCAGTACATTTCCTTTTATCACCCGCGTGATTTCATCAAGGCCCTGCACGACGCCTACCAGCGCGAGGAATCCCCGGCAGCAAAAGATGCCATGGCGCAAATACTGATTAATTCACGCATGTGCGCCGAGGGACATCGCCCCATCTGCCAGGACACCGGCATTGTGAATGTCTTCCTGAAAGTTGGCATGGAGGTACGCTGGGACTCGGACAGCAGTATTGATGACATGATCAATGCAGCGGTACGGCGCGCTTATATGGATGCTGACAATCCGCTGCGCGGCTCCATAGTCAGTGATCCGGCCGGCGAACGTCGCAATACCGGTGACAACACCCCCGCCGTGATTCACAAGGACATTGTCCCCGGCAACAAGGTAGAGATCACCGTGGCTGCCAAGGGGGGTGGTTCGGAAAACAAGTCACGTTTCGCCATCCTCAACCCGAGCGATGATATTGTCGAGTGGGTGCTGCAACAGGTCCCCACCATGGGTGCCGGCTGGTGCCCGCCCGGCATCCTCGGCATCGGTATTGGCGGCACTGCGGAAAAAGCCATGTTACTGGCCAAGGAGGCAATCCTTGAGCCTGTCGACATACATGAACTGCAGGCACGCTTGCCACAAAACAGGCTGGAAGAACTGCGTCTCGAACTGTTTGAAAAAGTAAATGCGCTGGGCATCGGCGCACAGGGACTCGGCGGACTAACGACCGTGCTGGACATAAAGATCAGGGATTATCCGACCCACGCGGCCTCCAAGCCGGTCGCACTGATTCCCAACTGTGCCGCGACCCGACATGTGCATTTCACCCTCGATGGCAGCGGCCCGGCTGAGCTGGTACCTCCGCGTCTGGATGACTGGCCGGAGATCACTCGCGAGACCAGCGCCAACACCCGCCGGATACAGCTGGATGATATTGATCCGGCCATCGAGCTGGACTGGCAGCCCGGCGATACCCTGCTCATCAGCGGCAAAATACTTACCGGGCGCGATGCAGCGCACAAATGCATTATTGACTATCTCGAACGCGGCGAACCGTTACCCAACGGACTGGATTTCAGGGGACGCTTCATTTACTACGTTGGCCCGGTAGACCCGGTTGGCGATGAAGTGGTCGGACCTGCCGGCCCGACCACTGCCACACGCATGGACAAGTTCACCGACGAGCTGCTTGAAAAAACCGGTCTGCTCGGCATGATTGGCAAGGCAGAACGTGGCCCGGAGGCCATAGAGTCCATTGCCCGGCACAAGGCTGTCTACCTGATTGCCACCGGTGGCGCCGCCTACCTGGTCTCAAAAGCGATCCGCAGCGCACGCGTGGTGGCGTTTCCGGAGCTAGGCATGGAGGCCGTGTATGAATTTGAAGTTGAGGACATGCCGGTAACCGTCGCCGTTGATACACAGGGCAATTCCATTCATGAAAGCGGACCAAGGGAATGGAAAACGCGCATAGCTGACATACCAATAGTTAAAAAACACTGAGACAAATACCATGACAGACAAGGTAACCATTTACTTCAACCCGAAATGCAGCAAGTGCCGCTTGAGTCTTGAATTAATCGACCAGCAAGGACAGCAGGCCGAGGTGATTGAATACCTCAATACACCACCGGATGTTGCCACACTGGAATCCATCCTCGACATGCTCGGCCTGGAACCACGTGAGCTGATGCGCAAACATGAAAAGGAATACGCCGAAGCCGGGCTGGATAACCCCGGGCTGTCACGGGCTGAACTAATCCAGGCCATGATCGAATACCCGCGGGTGATAGAACGCCCGGTGGTTGTAAAAAACGGCAAGGCAACCATCGGCAGGCCACCGGAAAAAATACTGGATATCCTGTGAACACTGTCTGACACACAAGACGAACTCTATGCAGCGCATACTACTCGAAAACCCTGTCATTGGTACAATACTAACCCCCTCTCCTTTATGCCCGGCGCTTAATCGGGTGCTCCGGGAGAGGGTTGGGGAGAGGGGATAAAATTGGATAACTGCATGATTGTATCCCCTCTTCCTGGCCTTCTCCCTGAGGGAGAAGGAATTATCTTTTTATTCAGCCAATGATTCGTTATGCCAGGTGTTCCATAATCAGCTTTACACTTAAATTGATTTAACAGAAGCAAGTCTCAACACTTTTGACACAAACTTACTAAACCATGAACAAAATACTCGTGCTCTACTACAGCCGCTACGGTGCCACCACCGAGATGGCACAGATCATCGCCCGTGGCATTGAAACCCACCCGGACTGCCAGGCACGCATCCGCACCGTGCCACCGGTATCCACCGTCTGCGAAGCAAGCGAAGACGACATCCCGGCAGAGGGGCCACCCTATGCCACACTGGATGACCTGCGCGAATGCGCCGCACTGGTACTCGGCAGCCCGACCCGTTTTGGCAACATGGCTGCACCGCTCAAGTATTTCATCGATTCCACCAGCAGCCTGTGGCTGGGTGGTGAACTGGCCGGCAAACCGGCCGCCGTATTCACCTCAACCTCGAGCATGCACGGCGGACAGGAAACCACCCTGCTCTCCATGATGCTGCCACTCATCCACCACGGCATGCTACTCATGGGCCTGCCCTACACGGAGAGTGAATTACTGACCACAGACAGTGGTGGCACACCCTATGGTCCCAGTCACCTCGCAGGCAGCGACAGCAAACGACCGCTGAGTGATGAAGAAAAACACCTGTGTACGGCACTGGGAAAGCGCATCGCAGACACCACCAGCCGGTTGTCCCGCCCCGTCAGCTAACACAGTTAACCCATGCCCAACAGCCGCTTCCTGTATACACTGACCCTGCTCGGTTACTTCGGCACACTGATGCTGCTGACTGCGTGGTATAGCTGGCTGGCACCGTCGACGCATTTTCCGACTGCGCTGATATTGATTATCATGCTGGTGCCGCTGTTGTTCCCGCTACGCGGTCTGCTGCACGGTCGCAAGTACACCTTTGCATGGAGTTGTTTTCTGGCGCTGCTCTACTTCATACACGGCGTTATGGAGGCCTACAGTTCGGAGACAGCCCGGCACCTTGGACTTGTCGAGGTGCTCTGCACTTCAGTCTGGTTCGTGGCCGCCATGGCCTATGTGCGTAAAGACATCAGTCGTCAGCCTGTATCCTGAAAGTCATCCGGACAAAACGCCTACAACGGCCCCGGTCATACAGGTCGCCAGCGTGCCTGCAGCAATGGATTTTATGCCGAGTCGGATAATTTCTTCACGACGCGCCGGCACCATGGTGGCGAGACCACCGATCATGATGCCCAGGCTACCGAAGTTGGCGAAACCGCACAGGGCATAGGTCATGATCAACTGACTGCGCGCATCCAGTTGACCGGCCGGCAGCGCCGCGAGATCCAGGTAGGCAAACAACTCATTCAGGACAACCTTGGTGCCCAGCAACGAACCACCGCTGATCGCCTGCTCCCAGGGAATGCCCATCAACCAGGCAACCGGCGCCAGCAACCAGCCCAGCAACCGCTGCAAGGTCAGCGGCAAATCACCCACGGCTGGCAACAAACCCAGCATCATATTAACAAGACTGACCAGCGCCACCATGACGATCAACATAGCCGTGATATTGATGATCAACTCCACGCCCTGCAGGGTTCCTTTGGTCACCGCATCCATGTTGCTGCTAGCACGCTGTGGCGGCACCAGTTCACCGGCCGTGGCACGTTGTTCAGGCGGCAGCAGCATCTGTGCGATTACAATCGCGGCCGGCGCACTGATTAGAGAGGCCACCAGAATATGTCCCATGGCATCCGGAATCACGTCTCTTAAAATGCTGGCGTAAAGCACCATCACGGTTCCGGCAATGGTCGCCATACCGGTCACCATCAGTGCAAACAGTTCACTGCGGGTCATTTCCTTCAGGTAGGGCCTTACCAGTAACGGGGCTTCCACCATGCCCACAAACACATTGGTCGCAGCACCCAGCGCCAGTGCCCCGCCGATGCCCATGGCCCGCTGCAACAGCCGTGACAGACCGCGCACAATGAATGGCAGGACACCCCAGTAAAACAGCAAGGCAGACAGGGCGCTGATCAGCAGGATCAGCGGCAGGGCACGAAATGCAAGAATAAAACTGGAGCCCGCCTGCGTCTCTTCAAACGGCAGTTCGTCACCGCCCAGATAACCGAAAACAAAGGATGTACCCTCGAGGGTTGCCTGCTCAAGCGTAAGCAGCAGTTCGTTAAGCCCCATAAACACCAGTTTGAACGGCGGCAACCACAACAGCAAAACAGCCAGCACAAACTGCAGGGCAATACCGGCCAGCAGGGTGCGCCACGGAATACCTGCACGGTCCTCACTGAACAGCCAGGCGAGAACAAGAAATACCAGAATTCCGAAAGCGCTTTGCAGTGCAAGTGGCATAGCGGGAAGAACTACGGCTTGTTATCGAGGACTGATTTTACGAACGGGATTGTCAGGCGGCGTTGTTCAATCAGCGACGCCGTATCAAGCGTGTCGAACAGTGCAAACAGGGTGGGTAAATCACGTGGAAAGCGTCGCAACATGAACTGCGCGGTCTCCTCCGGCAATTCCAGTCCGCGCCCCCGTGCACGACACGCCAGTGCGGCAATGACGTCCGCGTCGGTCAGTGGTTTCAGTGTGTAGGTGACCCCCCAGGCCAGGCGAGACACCAGGTCAGGCAGTTCGAAACCGGACTGATCCGGGCGTTGTTCTCCCGCAACCAGCAGTGTACTGCCTGCTGTACGCACACGATTAAAAAGATCAAACAACCCCGTCTCCCAGTCTGCGTGCCCGGCGGCCGCCGCCACATCATCCAGGCAAATCAGGTCGAGCTGTTCCAGGTCTTCCAGTACAGTGGGCGCAAGCTCCAGCAACTCGCGCACGGGCAGATAGGTCGCGCTACGACCACACAGACTGGCGCTGTGACAGGCCGCCTGTAACAAATGTGTTTTGCCTGTGCCGGACGGACCTGCGACATAGACAAGACGCTCGCCGTTACCGGTTGCTGCCAATTGCAGGTGCTGCACCAGTTCCCCGTTCAGGCCCGGGAAATAACTCTCAAAGCGGGCGCTGTCTTTCAGCGCAAGACCAAGCGGTAATTGTGGATTACTGTTCATTGAAATCTGCTGTAACAAAACCCGGCCCTTAAAGGCCACGCCTCATCCAGGCCCGTCGCCCCCAGGTCCAGACATAATCAAAGCCGCTCCAGAGGATCGTTGCCAGTACACTGTACGACAGCACGTCTATCAGGATGGCAGGTAATGCCTGTATGCCGAATGAAAACATGACAGCCAACACCAGCAGAATCTGTGCAGCCGTATTCAGTTTACTGGCTATGCTCGGCTCGGCCTCAAACTGTTCAATACGCATGTGATAAAAAGTCGCACCGGCCACAATCACCAGATCACGCAGTATCACAAGCAGCACCAGCCACGCGGGTATCAAACCAAGCCAGCCAAGTGTCACGAAACTGGACACCAGCAACAGCTTGTCAGCCAGCGGATCCATGATGCCACCCAGCCGGCTGCGCCAGTCAAAACGCTTGGCGAGAAAACCGTCCAATGCGTCTGAAAAGCCTGCCACCCCGAAAACAACCAGCGCCGCGGTAAAGCGCTCCTGCAACAGCAGGATCACAACTGGTGGCACCAGCAAGAAACGAAACGCCGTTATTACATTTGGAATGTCGCGTGCTTTCACTGACGCAACCGGAAACTGCCGGGCATATCCATGGACAGTGGTTCAAGCACTGTTCCAATGCTCACGGTATGCGTAAGATCCTGCAAACTGCCGTTGATCTGCAGGCCATACTGAATTTCGCTGCCCGCAACCTTTTCCACCTGCATGGCAACAACGGCCGTCAGGCTGGCAAGATAATCACCCAGCCGTGCATAGTCAGTCAGCGAGTCCACCCCGGTGACCGAGATAGTCACGGTATTCAGGTTGCCACCGGTCTGTGACACCGCAAAACGTGACGCCAGAACATCCGCAGTATCGTCAATCCCCTGCTGTGCCAGTGTCGCCAGTTGCTGACGACTATCCGACCAGGATGAAGGCTTGCCGGCAACTTCCAGGTGCCAGCGTGATGACCAGGCACCGGACGGGCTGCGATTCAGGCGGCCAATCAGAACGGCCTGCGGGTTATAGCGTTTCGACGCATCAAGCACATTGTCAAAAAAACCTCCCCATATATCCGAGAAACGTACCTGTGACTGATCCTGCAGATCCATCAGCGGAAATAATACCGGCACCCCGCGCTGCCTCGCAGCCTGTTCGATCTGGCGGTACACATCCGTGCCATCATCGGCTGCCACCACATAGCGTTTGCCGAGGTCCTCCACGGCCAGCCACACCAGCGTATCCGGCCGTTCGGCGCCCCAGTAGCTGACACCCTGCTGTTGCAATGACCGGCGCACCGCCTCACCATCAAATCGCACCCACATCTTCAAAATCGGTGGCTCACTCTCCGGCACCGTGTAGTAACGGTACTGCTGCACCAGTTGTGCAGGGTTCTTCAGCAGCGTCACGGCCGGTTCGGTACCGAGCACTGCATCCTGACCGGCAACACGCACCAGCACTTCCCGCAGCGCAGTTTTCAGGGCATGTGCTCGCACGCCCGGCGACTGGTCAGCCACCACCACCTCGGACTCGAACAGATTCTCCGCCGCCGCCTGTACCGCGACAGCCGGCAGCAGCAACAGAACACAAGAAAAGATCGTCGCGAGGAGACTACTTTGTTGATATTTATCCATGCGTTATCACATCAGGCTCAGAAATGATGTCAAGCATACGGGTATCTGCAGAATTTGACCATATCAGCAACCGTGCCCACAAAGCACGCTCCCGCAGTTTACACCGGTGATAGCCGACCGCTACCATAGCGCCCCTGCTTATCCGGGATACCAGCAAGTGAGCGTACAAGACAAATCAGATACTTTGAGCTACCGGGACTCCGGCGTGGATATCGATGCCGGCAGCGAATTGATAGAGCGCATCAAACCGGCAGTCGCCAAAACCCGGCGACCGGGCGTACTGGCAGGACTGGGTGGCTTTGGTGCCCTGTTCGAATTACCGCTGGACCGGTACCGTGAACCGGTACTGGTGTCGGGTACTGACGGTGTTGGCACCAAACTCAAACTGGCAGTAGAGGCCGGGGTGCATGACAGCATCGGTATCGATCTGGTCGCCATGTGTGTCAACGACATCGTTGTCGCCGGCGCCGAACCGTTGTTCTTTCTTGACTACTACGCTACCGGCAAACTCGACCTGGATGTCGCCAGCGACGTCATCAAGGGTATAGCACGCGGTTGTGAACTGGCGGGTGCTGCCCTGGTTGGCGGAGAAACCGCCGAAATGCCGGGGATGTACGGTGACGGTGATTACGATCTGGCCGGTTTCAGTGTTGGCATTGTCGAGAAGTCTGCCATTCTGGATGGGACAGCCGTCACCGCCGGTGACACGCTGATCGGCCTGGCTTCTTCCGGGCCGCACTCCAACGGCTACTCGCTGATACGAAAAATTATTGAAGTCAGCGGCAGCCGTCTGGACGATGACCTCGAGGGTCGCCCGTTGGCAGAGTGGCTGCTGGCGCCGACACGCATCTACGTCAAGTCGCTACTGTCGCTGTTCAAACAGGTCAAGGTACATGCACTGGCCCACATCACCGGCGGTGGCCTGACCGAAAACCTGCCACGGGTCTTGCCTGACAATACCCGCGCCGTTATTGACACCGACGCGTGGCAACCCGGTGCGATATTTAACTGGTTACAACAAGCCGGCAACGTGGAAACTTCCGAGATGTATCGTACCTTTAACTACGGTATTGGTATGGTTGTTTGCGTCGCCGCAGCCGATGCACAACGGGCGCTCGATCACCTCGACAGCCTCGGTGAAGAAGCAACCATTATCGGCCACGTTGAGCAGGGAGACGGCGAGCCCGGGGTTGTTTACACCAGCCGC
>DAOVVG010000063.1 GCA_030632175.1 Gammaproteobacteria bacterium | reverse complement strand
TTATCAATGTACCCGGTTGCCCGCCTATCCCGGTAGTCATTACCGGTGTGCTGGCTCATTTTCTGACCTTTGGCACCATTCCGGAGCTGGATGCGCTCGGACGTCCCATGGCCTTTTACGGCAAGAGCATTCACGACCGTTGTTACCGCCGTCCCTTTTACGACAAGGGTTTGTTTGCCGAGACCTTTGACGATGAAGGGGCGAAGAAGGGTTGGTGTCTGTACAAACTGGGCTGCAAGGGACCAACAACCTATAACGCCTGTGCGACCACGAAATGGAATGAAGGCACCAGCTTTCCGATTGAGGCAGGGCACCCCTGTCTGGGCTGTTCAGAACCGGATTTCTGGGATGGTGGCGGTTTTTACAAAGCGCTGTCCATGCCGACGGAAGATATTACCCGTACGGCTGTGTATGCGGTTGGCGCCGGAGCGGCTGCCGGTGTTGCCCTGGGGGCCATGAATCGTGCAAAGAAGCACCGATTAGAGAAGGCGCATGAAAAGGTAACCATCAATGATCTGGAAAAGGGTGATTGACAATGTCCGAGACTGAACTGTTGTTATGGGTGCGCGGCCCGGCACTGCAGATCGCCACCATCATTTTTCTGCTGGGCGTGGTGGTGCGCATTGCCGAAATCCTGATGCTGGGTAGAAAAAAGGACCTGGCCGAGGCGCGCGGTTCTGCTGTGGCCGGTGGGCTACGGACAATTATTTCACGATCGATTCCGGACCGTGCCACCCTGCAGCGTTCTTTATTTAATGAGGTCGCCGGTTATATCTTTCATATCGGTTTCTTTGTGACGTTGTTGTTCTTTGCGCCACATATCCTGTTATTCCAAGATATATTGGGTGTGAGCTGGCCATCTCTGCCAACCCCGCTGGTCGATGCCGTGACGGTCGTGACCATTATCGCGCTGCTCGCTGTGCTGGTGCACCGCCTGCTGCATAAGGTGATGCGTTTTTTGTCACGTTTCCAGGATTATCTGGTGTGGCTGGTGACTATTCTGCCGCTGGTGACGGGTTATTTGGCATTCCATCGCGTTGGTATTGCGACACCGACGATGCTGATTACTGTTCATGTTCTCAGTGTTGAACTGCTGATGGTGATCTTTCCATTCACCAAGCTGATGCATGCGTTTACGTTGTTCATGGCACGTTACTACAACGGCGCCATCGCCGGATACAAGGGGGTGAACTCATGAGTGCCTCACTGGATCGTGGACTCAATGCCTTCAAGGAACAGATCGATGCACCGGTAGCGGCCTTTTTCAGCAGCTGCGTACGCTGTGGCCTGTGCGCCAGTGCCTGCCTGTTTTATACCGAGACCGGTAACGCGGCATACACACCGATTCACAAGCTGGAACCATTGCGCCGGGTCTGGCAGCAGGAATATACCTTCTGGGGGCGTTATGCCAAGGCCTTTGGACTGAGCAAACCGGTGACCGACGAGGAACTCACCGACTGGGAAACACTGGTGTATGACAGTTGCACCCTGTGTGGCCGCTGCTCCATGGTATGCCCGGTCGGTAACGACATTGCCTATATGATTCGCAAGATGCGTGAAGGCATGGCGGCGGCCGGTCATGCACCGGAGGGATTGATCGGTGCCACAAAACGGGCAATTACCATCGGCAGCCCCATGGGTGTCAAGTTGCCCGCCTTGCAGGCGCAGATAAGGCACGCGGAAAAGGAGACCGGACTGTCGATCCCAGTGGACGTTGAAGGCGCCGAGTACATGTTGTTGCTGTCCTCTATGGAAATCATGAACTTTCCGGAATTCATCAGTGCCGTTGCAAAGATATTCAAGCAGGCTGACGTCACCTGGACGATTTCAAGCGAGGCCTTTGAAGCCACCAACAGCGGCATACAGATCGGCGTGTCCGAGATTGCCGCCGAACTGGTAGAGCGTGTCGTTGCCGCTGCTGAAAAACTCAAGGTGAAGAGCGTCATCAGCCCGGAGTGCGGGCATGCCTACATGGCGATACGCTGGGAAGGTCCCAACCTGATCGGACGTCCCTACAGCTTCAAGGTTGTACATATTCTGGAATTACTGGACGAGTTGCGTGAACAGGGCCGCTTGAAAATCACGGGCAAGGAAACGCAGCGCCTGACTTACCACGATCCTTGCCAGATCTCGCGCCGCGGTGGTGTGGTGCAACAGCCACGCAACCTGATGGATATGGTGGCGGAAAATTTCGTGGAGATGCCGGAGACCGGCACCATGAACTGGTGTTGCGGTGCGGGTGGCGGTGTCAGCAGTAATGAACGCGCCGATGATCTGCGCCTGAAGGTCTTCAACCGCAAGAGAAAACAACTGGATGCCATCACTCCCGATGCCATTGTGTCTGCCTGCTCCAACTGCCGCATACATCTTGAAGAAGGGCTGGAGGAATATGGCATGGAAATACCGGTACTGAGTCTGACTGAAACAATAGCCGAACACCTGGCCGAGGATAAATCATGAGCGAACGCGTTGTTGTTGACCCTATTACCCGTATCGAGGGCCACTTGCGTATTGAAGCGCAGATGGATGGCGACCGCATTGCAAAGGCCTGGTCGGCCGGCACCATGGTGCGTGGTATCGAAATCATTCTGCGTGGACGTGACCCGCGTGATGCCTGGGCTTTTGCGCAGCGTATCTGTGGCGTGTGCACGCTGGTACACGGGCTGGCATCCATTCGCGCGGTCGAGAATGCACTGGATTACCCCATTCCGCCGAATGCACAGCTGATTCGCAACCTGATGAGCGGTGCACAGTACGTGCATGATCACGTGATGCATTTCTATCACCTGCATGCGCTCGACTGGGTCGACGTGGTGTCGGCACTGAATGCGGATCCCGCGGCTACCTCGACGCTGGCGCAGTCCCTCAGCAGCTACCCGAAGTCTTCACCCGGTTATTTCTCGGATATGCAGAAGAAGCTAAAGAATTTTGTCGAGTCAGGTCAGCTGGGTATCTTTGCCAATGGCTACTGGGGTCACCCGGCCTACAAGTTGCCGCCGGAGGCCAACCTGATGGCCGTTGCGCATTATCTGGAGGCCTTGTCCTGGCAGCGGGATGTCGCCAAGTTGCAGGCCATCTTTGGCGGCAAGAACCCGCACCCGAACTTCCTCGTTGGGGGTGTCGCCTGTCCTATCGACCTGAATTCCGATTCGGCCATCAATGCCAAGCGACTGGCCCAGGTGCAGGAAATTATCAACAAGATGCAATCTTTCGTGGATCAGGTGTACATCCCTGATTTACTGGCTATCGCCGGTTTCTACAAGGACTGGGGATCACGGGGTGAAGGGCTGGGAAATTTCCTGACCTTCGGTGACTTCCCGGAAAAGGGTATGGACGACCCATCCAGTTTCCTGATCCCGGCCGGCGCAATTCTGAATCGCGATCTGTCGACCATCCACGATGTCGACATGAATGCCGCCGACGAGATCCAGGAATACGTGTCGCACTCCTGGTATGACTATGATGGTGGCAAGAATGAGGGGCTGCATCCCTACGACGGCGAGACCAACCTCAATTACAGCGGTCCCAAGCCACCGTACGAGCAACTCGATGTGGATCACTCCTATTCCTGGCTGAAGTCACCGCGCTGGAAGGGGCATGCCATGGAGGTCGGGCCACTGGCGCGGGTATTGATGCTGTATGCCAGCGGCAATGAGCAGGCAAAGGAACTGGTCGGCATGACGCTGAGTACGCTGGATATACCGGTGGATGCACTGTTTTCAACGCTGGGTCGCACCGCGGCACGCGGGCTGGAAACAAAAATCATCGGCGATATGATGCAGACCTGGTACAACAACCTGGTGGCCAATATCAAGAGCGGTGATACCAAGACGCATAATGAAATGCTCTGGGAACCATCGACGTGGCCGAAGCAGGCGAAGGGTGTCGGCTTCATGGAAGCGCCGCGTGGCGGACTGGCACACTGGATCGTTATCGAAGATAAAATCATCAAGAACTACCAGGCGGTGGTACCAAGCACCTGGAATGCCGGGCCGCGTGATCAGAACGGCCAGCCGGGCGCCTACGAGGCGGCCTTGCAGGACAACCATACGCTGCATGATACGCAGCAGCCGATCGAGATACTGCGCACCATCCACAGTTTTGACCCCTGCATCGCCTGTGCCGTGCATGTGACCGACCCGGATGGCGAAGAGTTGATCAAGGTCAAGGTGCGCTGAATGAATCCGGATATTCTGAACCCGTTGTTCCTGCGGAAGCAGGCGTTCGTAAAAAGAATGGAGTACATGTTATGCAACTGAGAAACTTGCTGGTGTTATTGTTGACACCTTTTATTCTGCTGGTATCACCGTTGGTGCTTGCGCATGCCGGCGGTGGCGGTGTTGCCGGGCTGGCAGACGGTTTCATGCACCCGGCGACCGGGCTGGATCACCTGCTGATTGCCATTGCTGCCGGTGTCTGGGCGGGGCGCTCCGGTGACCACGGTGTGCCGGACGTGATGTATTTTCTGTTGCTGGTAATGGCCGGAATTTTGCTGGGGATCTGCTGTATGCAGTTTCCGCAATTGCAACTGCAGACCTTGCTGGTGGTGGGGTTGACCGTGATGTTTATTGCGCTGAGTATTGCCGCACCACGGTACTTTGCCTACATCTTCTTTGGTGGTTTTGCCGTTTATCACGGCATTGTACACATGCTGGAGATCCCGGCAGCCGTGACGGCGACGGGCTACATCATTGGCCTGATTCTCTCAACCGGTATGCTGCTGATGGTTGGTCTTATCCTGCGGCAGGTGGTGGAAACCCGCAAGCCACATCCAAAGGCAACACATTGATCAGCCTGCATCTGCGAGGTAGCGAACATGGGAAATAATAAATGTACTGATTTGCCAGTCACTGCGGAGGACATCAAGGCCTCGCCTCTGGGTGGTGAACTCAGTGATGCGCAATGCCTGATGCTGGCAGAGGTGGCCACGGCATGTGCTATCAAGGATCGCGAGTACCTGATAGAAGAGGGGCATCGGGATGATGCGCTACACGTACTGACCAGGGGCCATATGGAAGTGGTGGCGCGTACCGGCAAGGGTGACCCGGTAGGCCTGCAGATTATCAGGGAAGGCGATATGCTCGGTGCGCTCGGATTTATCGATGGTGTGGAACACTCGGCCGGTCTGCGCGCAATGGGTAACTGCGAACTGATTCGGCTTGAGCGTGAAAATTTTGAAGGTTTGCTGGATAGAGACCCTGAACTGGTCTACAAGGTGATGCGCGCGATAATTCGCACCGTGCACCGCATCCTGCGGAATATGAATATCCAGCAGGTTGAACTGACCAATTACATCGCCAAGCAGAACGGGCGCTACTAGATTATATGACGGTGGCGTAGTGGAAAGCTTTTCAGGACTTCTTGAAGCTCCTGTTTTATTGCATTAGCTCTTCCTGGCAGCCTTTTCAGCGCGCTTTTCTTTCATCGTCTTTGCCGGCTTCTTCTTGGCCTCCCGTTTTTTCTTGTCCATTCCCTTTGCCATGTCGTTCTCCTCTCGTGGTTAATGTTTCACCTGGCGATTCTAATAGTTTGCGGACCGGGACGCTTGACTTTCGGATTAACGCTCCGATCGTTTATCAGCTTGATAATTGAATAAATATAAACAAATCATTGCCTTATGATACCAGTATGTTGCTGTTCAAACTGCCATTCTCGAATTTTCAATTAGCCTCTTGATCTGGATCAATGTGGGTTCTTCTGCCAGGATGGAGACTGTGCATAAGGTTTTTTATTGACGGGTAGCCTTGTATTTTCTGAATACAGAAGGGGTGTATCTACCAATCCGGGAGATGAAATAGCTTTATGCCGGATTGTGGCTACGTGGTGTTTTCTGTTTGTACCCCCTCTCCCCTGCTCTCTCTGAAGGAGCGGTTAACGGGGAAACAATGCTCTGAATTAGAGGTTCATTAATATTGCTGCGTTCGACGTACAGCGACTCATAGTTGTGGGAAATTCTGCCATTCTGAATCTGGGCTTTCGCCCGTTCTTTGCGGGGGCCGCTGTCTTTTCTGCGTTGTCCATGCTGGTGTGGCTGGGTATCTATGTACTTGGTTGGCACTGGCAGCCAGGCGGATTGCCGGCGGTAACCTGGCATGCCCATGAGATGATTTACGGTTACGGTATGGCGGTGATCGCCGGGTTTCTGCTGACAGCGGTAAAGAACTGGACCGGTGTGCAGACCTTGCACGGTCTTCCTTTGTTGCTGCTGTTCCTGCTCTGGTTTACGGCGCGCAGTCTGCTGCTGGTCGGGGATGCCGGCATGCTGGTGTGGGCTGCACTGGCAGATATTCTGTTTAATCTGTTGCTGGTCGCGGCCCTTGCCTGGCCCATCTTCAAGGTGCGTCAGTTCAAGCAGTTCGGCATACTTTCAAAAGTTATCCTGTTAATGCTTGCCAACCTGCTGTTCTACGTTGGCGTACTGGAGCCTTACCCGTGGGGTATGCAGGCAGGTTTGTATTCGGGTGTGTACCTGATCATGGCGCTGATCTTTGTTATGTCACGCCGGGTGATGCCATTCTTTATCGAGCGCGGGGTCGGCGAGACAGCCACGCTAACCAACCGCGCCTGGCTGGATGCCAGCAGCCTGTTGTTGTTTGTCGCTTTCTGGCTGGCCGATATCCTTGACCCTGACTCCTTGCTGGTAGCGTGGCTGGCGGGCAGCTTGTGTGTGTTGCATGGCACCCGGCTGGCGGGCTGGTATGCAGCCGGGATCTGGAAGCAGCCGCTGTTGTGGGTGTTATTGCTTGCCTATCTGGCGCTGGTCGCCGGCTTTGCACTGAAGGCCGCGGTAGTCGTGTTTGGTATTTCACCGTTGCTGTCACTGCATGCCTTTACCTATGGCGGCATCGGTTTGTTTACCCTTGGCATGATGGCGCGCGTGACGCTCGGGCATACGGGCAGAAACATCCTCGAACCGCCACCCGCGGTGATCTGGATATTTGGTTTGCTGGTTAGCGGCACCGTTATCCGCGTTGCCTTGCCATTACTGGATGCGCAGCACTATGTTTTCTGGATAGGGTTGTCACAGCTGCTATGGGTTCTGGCGTTCTCCCTGTTTATAAGGGAATTTTTGCCCATGCTGTTTCGGCCGCGCGCGGATGGCAAGCCCGGCTAGCCAGGCTCATCTTCGCTTTCAGTCGCTTCAGCTTCCCAGTCGTATTTTTTGGCCGGTGGTAGCGGGTCACGGTCACGAAACAGGAACGCTGCGAGGACCCCGGTGACGGCACCGAAAAAATGGCTCTCATAGGAGATATTGGGCTCTTGCGGAAAGATGGTCCATACCATATTGCCGTACAACAGGAATACAATCAGTGCCAGTGCAACGGACAGCTTGTCCTTGCGCAGGATGCCGGTGGTAAAGATGAAAAACATCATGCCATGCGTGAGGCCGCTGGCGCCGAAGTGGTAGTTGTCGCGTGCAAACAGCCAGACACCGGTGCCGGAACCCATGTAGACAAGTGCCAGTACCGGTTTTGCGGCGCGTGGATAGCCGTACAGCAGTGCGGTCCCGAGAACCAGCAACGCAAAACTGTTGGATGCCAGGTGGTACCAGCTGCCATGTATCAGTGGCGCAAACAGGATGCCTGGCAGTCCGCCCGCTGCCCGCGGGTAGACACCAAGGCGGTGGAATTGCAGCTCGAGGCTACGGTCCAGTAATTCAATACCCCATAGCAGGGCAACAAATGCGCCAGCTATAAGGAGTGATTGTCGGTAGCGGGTATTCACAACACCATTGTTGCACAGCTGGCCTGGTTTGATTGCGGGAAAATGTGCAATGCCGGTTCCTTTTGGTCTATATTTGAATGGCGCACAGGGATGATGTCTCCCGGTCTTTGCGACGACAGGAAAAATATTATGCAGACCCTTTCAGGCAGACAATTCGGCAGACCGTTGGCAGTACTCGCTGTGTTGTTGCTTGCAGGGGCTATTGTCGGCGGTTGTTCGAGTTCTCCCAAGCGTCCGGTGTTGTACCCCAACGCGCATCTGAACCGGGTGGGCGGGCATGTCGGGCAGCAGGATATTGATGCCTGTATGCAGTTGGCACGCACCTCGGGTGTAAACGAGACAAAAGATGGTGAGGTCGGGCGCAAGGCCGCCAGTGGCGCTGCTATTGGAGGCGTATCAACCGGGGTATATGGTGCGGTACGTGGTAGCAGTGATGTTGGCAATCGTGCACTGGCCGGTGCGGCGGCGGGTGCGGCCGCCGGTGCTGTTCGCGGAGGCATACAGTCTACAGAGCAGTCGCCAATCTTCAAAAATTTCGTTAATAAATGCCTGTCCGATAAAGGCTACAGCGTGATCGGTTGGCAATAATATCTGCCGTACCTGAATTTCTCCGGTTAATCAGGACAGAAGGGAATCTCGTTACAGGGCGGCTTCCGGGCTATTCGACAATACCGGCTTTCGTACTTTCAATAAAACCCAGCACGTCATCCTGTTCCTGTTGTGGCACCTGAAAGCTGGCCAGCGTAGCCTTTATATGTTCTATAAAAATTTTCCAGTCAGTATCGCTAATCCCCATGCCCTTGTGCGAAGTTGGCATGTCGCGGCCGGTATACAGCGTCGGACCACCGGCACTGGCACACAGGTAATCAATCAGTAACTGTTTCTCGCGTGCAATACCATCGTCACCCCGGTTCGCCCAGAAGCGTCCGAGTTGGGCATCGCTCTCCAGCCTTGGTAGCAGGCTGTCTACAACGGCCGCGATAGCATCGTAGCCGCCGAGTCGTTCATACAGCGTTTTATTCTGAGTGTTCATGTGCTCTCCGGTGAGGTTGTGTGTGCCGCCGTTATGACTGTAGTCAATTTTTGGAGATTTTCCACCTGCGACCGCTGTAGTGCTCATAAACAACAATGGCAACTGACAGGGTTCTGCTGTATCGGGCAACATGCGTCGTACCAAAGGACAATATACTGTCCCATGGCTTGCCTTTATTATTTCAGACAGTGGCAAGCATAATAATAACAAGCCACTTTAATTTTATGCCTTTTTCTGCGGGTGGTTTTGAAACCCTCTTAATTTGGTTACAGCAGTCATACACGGGTGGGAGACGAAGAACTATGAAAGAAAAAAGGAACAGGCAGCGGCGTAGTTACGGGGCGGCGAACACGTTCCCCTATACAGATAACAACGGCTGCGTGGTGCTCCTTGATCGCAGTCGCGTTGCCGACAGACGTCTGAATAACCTGGAACTGAAAGAATCAGGGACTGAGAGAGTCAGCTTGAAACGTGTGAATTAACCGCCGGTCAGTGCAGATTTTATCAGCAGTTGGTATTCCGATGGTCCGGCTTTTGTGAATATCAAACTTCCGCAATATGATTTTTTACAGGCAACGCTCGATGCATGTTTCAAAAATGCTGGATGACCTGCCAGGCGGCTAACGGCTAACGATATAATTATTCTAATAATTTGATAATAAAGGCGATCTTATAGTAGGGCGGCAGGTGTGACACGGAATCGGGCGCGACATTTGCCGGGCCTGATTTGAACGGGCGCAAGTTGAAGGTCTGTTCAGGTAACGTGTAATGACGGCTGCGTGCACCGCTGCCGCGATATCCGTAATAGCCGTAGGAGGGCCGCAGATTCAGTGCCGGCGGGTCTATCTGGTGACTGTGGTTACCGGCACGGTGCCGGTGTGAATGTGATCCGCCGGTAGTGCCCATGTATTCGGCGGCACCGACCCCCACTACAAAACGATTGCTCAGGTCAGGCGTGCCGTTATTGCCGTCGCACAGTGCCCACCCTGCGGGTATTTTGTCGAGTGCGCCGCTCCACATGACGATGACACCGCCCGGCAGGCCGGCTGCAGGTGATATTGTACGGGCTGTTGCCGGCGCCGGATCCTGAGCTATCACCGGCAGGGCCCATAACAGGAAGGTGGTGGTTACAAAGACTGCAAATATGGATTTCATGTGTCTCACCCGTTGTCTGACTGTAGCTCGTTGCACTTAATACAGTATAGATGAGAGCAGGGGCGCTGGTTTTTTCACGAACAGGTTGCGATTAACCCCGTAGGAGCGGATCCCGTCCGCGACCATACCAGGCCAGCAGCAATCGCTGCATGGGATGCGCTCTTGCAACAATAGATGCTCCTGTGGGAGCGCACTTCATGCGCCAATGAATCAGCCACCGGAATTCGCGGACGAGATCCGCTCCTACAACAAGAGATGCTCCTGTGGGAGCGCACTTCATGCGTGAATGAATTAGCCACCGGGACCGCGGACGAGATCCGCTCCTACAACAATAGATGCTCCTG
>DAOVVG010000174.1 GCA_030632175.1 Gammaproteobacteria bacterium | reverse complement strand
TCAACTACCAGCCAAAGAATCCGGACCACTGTCCGATAGCAAGGCTGAACAAGGAAGCTCGGTGTCGGGCTACTAACACGGTTGTTAACCAACTTTACAAACCATAGAGGACAACACCATGAAACTGCAAAAAGGTTTTACATTAATCGAGCTGATGATCGTTATCGCGATTATCGGTATTCTGGCCGCCATCGCCATTCCTGCTTACCAGGACTACATCGTCCGTTCAAAGGTCTCTGAAGGCCTGAACATGGCCGGCGCTGCCAAACTGGCCGTGGCCGAGACTTATGACAGTGTAGGCACATTCCCTGATGATAACTCGGCTGCAGGCCTGCCGGGCGCATCCAGTATCACAGGCAACTATGTCAGCCAAATCGAGGTGATTTCCAATATTGTCACCATCACGTACAACAGTTCTGTTGGTGGCAACCCCTCGGCAAACGGCACAGACATGGTACTGACCGGGACAGCCACAGAGGGTTCCATGAAGTGGGTATGCACCGGCACCATGTCCAACAAGTACAAGCCTGCTAACTGCCGTCCTTAACAGGGCATCGCAATCTGGATAAAGAGCGCCCCGGTAACGGGGCGTTCTTTTATTCGTTCCTTTTTTATACATTTCCGGGCATTGCCAGACTGCCGAAAATCCATGACAATCAGCAACCATCCCGACTATCACCCGACCCCTGACGATGTCCCTAATACCTAGAACACGGTTTTCAGGCAATTGAGTAACCCGAGCATACATCGCTCACCCGGCTGGCTGTTTGCCGCCATCTGCCTGCTGACCATCGTCATCTATGTTCCCGGTCTGTCCGGTGACTATATGTTTGATGACATGTCCAATCTGCTCCACAATCCACAGCTGAATATCGAATCACTGGATATGGAGTCCCTGCAGGGTGCCGCCTTCTCATCCAACTCCGGCAAATTACGGCGCCCTGTCAGTATGCTCAGCTTCACCCTCAACCGTTATTTCTTTGGCATTGCCCCCTATTCCCATAAAGTCGTGAATCTGATTATCCATTTACTAACCGGAATCGGACTCTATTTTCTCAGCCGACTGATAATGCGCGGTTACCGGCAGTACCGACACCCGGAACTGCCTGATACCGCCCTGAAATGGCTACCGGTTGTGGTCGCCGGTCTATGGCTGGTGCACCCGCTAAACCTGACACCGGCACTCTATATCGTGCAACGCATGACCAGCCTGGCAGCTCTGTTTACCGTGCTCGGTCTGTGCCTGTACATGGCAGGAAGAATACGTCTGCTAGACGGGAGGAGCGGCCTGCCACTGATCCTGACAGGCCTGATTCTGTTTGGCGGACTCGCAGTATTCAGCAAGGAAAGTGGTGCCTTGCTGCCACTGTATATGCTGGTACTGGAACTGACACTGTTTCGGTTCAGGGACAAACAAGGGAAGCCTGAGATACCCGTTATCAGCTTTTTCGCAATCGCGGTTGCAATACCTGCCGGGCTGGTGCTGCTGTACCTGGCATCAAACCCCGGCTTCATCACAGGCAGTTATACCTATCGAAATTTCAACCTGGAAGAACGCCTGCTCACCGAAGGTCGGGTACTGGTCTTTTACCTGAAATCCATCCTTATTCCATCAATATCCGAGCTTGGCCTGTTTCATGATGATATTGCCATCTCGCACGGACTGTTCGACCCACCGGCCACGTTCTACTCACTATTGGCGCTGGGCGGAATGTTGCTGGGGGCTTTACTGCTGCTGGGCAGACAACCGCTGGTCAGTCTCGGTATCCTCTGGTTTTTCACCGGCCACCTGATGGAATCCACTATCATTGGACTGGAACTGGTACATGAACACCGTAATTACCTTGCTGACTACGGCATCATCCTGGCAGTCGCTATCCTGGCCGCACAGGCACCCTTGCGCAGACTGGGTCCGGTCATCCGGATTGCCACACCTGCCGTTTTTCTCATGCTGTACTCATACACGACCTGGGTACGGGCCACACAATGGTCCGACGTTGTCAGCCAGGCCGTCTATGAAGCCCGGCATCACCCGCAATCCTACCGGGCTGTCTTTGCAGCAGGCCGGATATATGCAAACCTGACGCTCAGTGGTGCACCTGAATTCGAGAATGAGGCACGGGAGCTGCTGGTACGTGCCGGCGACCTGAGCAAGGGCGAAATACTGTCTCACTCGGCCCTTATCCTGTTTAGCTACGAACTGAATCAGCCCATCGACCCGGACTGGTATGATGAGCTATTCTACCGGCTGTCCAACTATCCTGTAGTCCCTGCCACCCTGATCAGCTTGCGGGCATTTGTAAAATGCGCCGAAAAAGACTGCGGTGTTCCGGCGGAAACACTGGAAACAATGTTCAATCTGACTATGAGCAATGAAACAACCCGCTTGAGCAATAAACGACTCTCAGAAACCGAAGCACTCTATGGCGCATTCGCAATCAATACCCAGAAAGACATCATTAAGGGACACCGCCTTTTCACCCAGGCTGTTGCTCACAGTCCACGCGATACACACTACTGGCAAAACCTGATAAATCTGCTAATAGCAGCGGGGGATCTTGACGAGGCGCAGGACAAGCTAGAATTATTCAGGTCAGCCAACACCTATGCCGGTAACGAAGGTATTTATCAAACACTGCAAAATTCAATCAAGGACAAGCACCTGCAGCAAACAACATCTGCCAAATTCGACTCTACAACGGATAAATAACGCATGACATTTGAAACCAGCATTATCATGCCGGCAAAAAACGAGGCTGAAAGCCTGGTAAAACTGTTGCCCGTCCTCAGAGAGAAATTTCCTGATGCCGAGATTATCGTTGTCGATGATGGCTCAACAGACAACACTGTTGAAGTTTGCGCTCAACATCAGGTAAAAGTTATCTCCCACGTTTACTCCATGGGTAACGGTGCTGCTATCAAGACTGGCGCACGCAACGCAGAGGGCCGGGTTTTAATGTTCATGGATGCAGACGGCCAGCACGACCCGCAAGACATACAGCGCTTGCTTGATAAAATTAATGATGGCTACGATATGGTTGTAGGCGCACGCCAGATAGATACGCATGCATCACTGGCCCGCCGTCTCGGCAACACACTTTACAACCGGCTCGCTTCATGGATGACCGGATTCCCCATTGAAGATCTGACATCCGGCTTTCGTGCCGCCCGGGCACGACATTTCAGGAAGTTTCTGTACCTGCTGCCCAACAAGTTCTCCTACCCGACAACCAGCACCATGGCCTTCTTCCGCTCCGGACTTCCCGTCGGCTACGTTCCTATCAAGGCTCTGAACAGAACCGGCGAGAGAAAAAGCCACATTCGGCTGTTCCACGACGGCTTCCGTTTCCTGATTATTATTTTAAAGATCGGCGCACTGTTCTCACCCATGCGATTTTTTCTTCCGGTCAGTGCAGCCCTGTTTCTCGTCGCATTTAGCTACTACGGCTATACCTATTACACAGCCGGCCGACTCACTAACATGAGTACCATCCTGTTCCTGTCATCATTGTTCACATTTCTGATCGGCATCGTCTCAGAACAGATATCAGCACTGCATTACAAGGATATTGAAGAATCAAAACGCCGCACTGCCAGGTGATTTCAGGCAACCAGTCCACCTGCCTGCTTTTTGATTATGAATATACTACATCTGGTTAGTGGTGAATTAACAGGAGGCGCAGCAAGAGGTGCCTACTGGTTGCACAAGGCTCTCTCAAAGAGCGGCGTTCATTCACGCATCCTGAACAAATCCCCAGGCGGCCAAAAAGTCCGGGATGCTGATATAGAAGTTGTCCCCAACACCGGTATTTCCAGGTTAAAAGAAAAGGCCGGCCGCTTTCCCGTACTGCTCTATCGATCAAGGGAAAAGAGGCTGTTCCACACCGGACTTACCGGGTTTAATTTCCTGAAATCCGACTCCTACAAGTGGGCGGATATCATACATCTGCACTGGATAAACAATGGTTTTGTTGACATAAAGTCCCTTGCAAAAACGAAAAAGCCGGTTGTCTGGACAATGCGAGACATGTGGCCCATGACCGGCGGCTGCCATTACTCCATGGACTGCAACAGGTACACGACAGGCTGCGGAAGTTGCCCGCAGTTACACAGCAAGAGGAGCCCTGATCTGTCCAGCTACGTTGTTCAGCGCAAGGCCAGGTACATATCAACACATGTAAAACTGGTGGGCATCAGTCACTGGCTCTGTGAATGCGCCAGAAACAGTCTCTTATATCGCGACTTTGATGTCAGGATGATTCACAATGGAATTGATATTTCAGAGTACACACCTGCCAGCAAGGAAAGCGCACGGTCGGGGCTGAAAATAGACACCAACAAGAAAATTGTTCTCATCGGCGCACAGAACACCAGTGATTTCTACAAGGGGTTCGACAAGTTCATGGCCGCAGCCCGGCTTCTTGACAAGGACAAAGTATTTCTTTTGATGTTTGGAGAGAGCGACCTTGATGCTGTTGGCAGCCTTGGTATTGAATACCGGAGTCTGGGTTTTTTGTACGACACATCATCGCTGAAAGAAGCCTACTCGGCTGCCGATGTATTTGTCGCGCCATCGCTCATGGATGCTTTTGGCAAGACCCTTGCGGAGTCCCTGGCCTGCGGAACCCCCGTGGTTTGCTTTGACGCTACCGGGCCAAAGGATATCGTCGACCACAAAACAAATGGCTACCGGGCGACGCCGTTTGAACACGAGGATCTCGCCGCTGGTATCATGTGGGTCCTGGCCGACACGGAACGACATCGAAAATTGTGCCTCGAAGCCAGAAAAAAGGCCGAGACAAGCTTTAATATAGATAACATTGCCATGCAATATTCAGATCTCTACCAGACACTTCTAAGCCCCCAGAGGCAATGAACAGCTGAATGGACAAGCAGCAGCAAACACCGACACTGATTATTGAACCCGGGAAAAGTGCCAGCCATTACTGGGCAGACCTGTGGCGCTATCGGGAACTGTTCTTTTTTCTGTCCTGGCGGGACATTCTGGTGCGTTATAAACAGACGGTCATTGGTATCGCCTGGAGCATCCTGCGCCCTCTGCTAACAATGATTGTCTTCACCATAATTTTCGGTAAATTTGCAAAATTCCCTACCGAAGGTGGTGCGCCCTATCCAGTGCTGGTATTTGCCGCCATGCTGCCCTGGCAGCTGTTTGCCAACACCCTGAGTGAAACCAGCAATTCCCTGATAACCAATGCCTCGATGATCTCAAAAGTATATTTTCCGCGTCTGATCATCCCCGCCAGCGCCGTTATCGTAGGGCTGGTCGATTTCATTATTTCTTTCCTTATCCTTGTTTTGCTGATGCTCTGGTACGGGTTTATACCAGACTGGCAGGTATTGGCCCTGCCGTTGTTTATTACCCTGGCGCTGGCAACAGCACTCGGTACAGGCGTGTGGATGGCGGCATTGAATGTAAAGTACCGTGACTTTCGCTACATCGTCCCGTTCATGGTGCAGTTTGGACTTTATGTCTCACCCGTCGGTTTCAGCAGCACCGTCGTCCCGGAACAATGGCGTCTGTTGTACTCGATCAAT
>DAOVVG010000044.1 GCA_030632175.1 Gammaproteobacteria bacterium | reverse complement strand
GCTGGGTAATATTCGACCCGGACGGATCGTCTACGTTTCCTGTCACCCCGGTTCGCTGGCACGCGATGCCGGCATACTGGTCAACGAGAAAGGCTATCGGTTACTTGCTGCCGGTGTCATGGATATGTTTCCGCATACCGCACATGTAGAGTCCATCGCGCTGTTCGAGCCGCGTTGATACATCGCTGCTTCCGGTATTACTGCCGGTACCACTTTGTTTGCAGGGCCTTGTAGACGCGCTGCGGATACCAGTTTTTACCAACGCTGCCATTGTAACGGGCCAGCGCCTTGCGCATATCGCCTCTTTCCTGCTTCAGATAGATGTTCAGTATGGTGCAGCCGAAACGCAGATTGGTGTTGATATCGAACAGGTTGTCATCCGGGCGACCGATCTCGTCCAGCCAGAACGGCATGATCTGCATCAGTCCCTGTGCGCCGGCACTTGAGATGGCGAAGTGATCGAAATTGCTTTCAACATTGATGAGCGCCAGCACCAGCTCCGGCGCGAGCCTGGCACGCGTGGCCTCGTAATGCACCTGCTTGAGTATTTTTAGACGTTCTTGTGGATCTTTTACGCGCGACTGTAAACGACTGGACATGTCGACCAGCCAGACTTCTGCATCGAAGCGATCGCCAAAACTGTCGCTGGAGTTCACGGCTGCCAGCAGCGTGGCACGCATGTCCGCATCCGGCCGTTCCATGGTGGCGGACCAGGCGGGCAGGGAGCACAGGCTTGTGCTGCCCAGTAGCAGGGCGGCTAAAAAGCCGCGGATTTCTCGTGGTATGGCAGTCTTCATACCCATTGTATCGGCTCAGTCAGAAGCCAGTTTAGCCTGCAGAAACGCGATTATGCCACTACGTGGTATGTCCTGGTTGCTGTCATCCCGGCGTGCCTTGTATTCCAGCAGGTCCTGGTCAAGGTTCTTCTCCCCGACAACAACTCTGTGCGGTATACCGATCAGTTCCATGTCCGAGAACATCACCCCCGGTCGTACCGGACGATCATCCAGCAGGACATCAATGCCGGCTGTTTGCAGCTCCTGGTAAAGGGCCTCGGTTGCTTCTCGAACCCGCTGTGATTTTTTCATATTCATGGGTAACAGGGCGACCTGAAACGGAGCAATTGCGGCAGGCCAGATTATGCCCTTGTCGTCATTGTTCTGCTCAATTGCAGCGGCGACAATGCGGCTTACACCGATGCCGTAACAGCCCATTGTCATGGTTGCTTCCTTGCCCTGCTCGTTTAGCACGGTGGCGCCCATGGCCTCACTGTACTTCGTTCCCAGCTGGAAGATGTGTCCGACTTCAATGCCGCGGGCAATGGACAGGGTGCCTTTGCCGTCAGGGCTGGCATCACCATTGACTATATTGCGCAGGTCTGCACAGTCGGGTGCCGGCAGATCACGGCCCCAGTTTACGCCGCTATGATGTTTGCCATCCTCATTGGCGCCGCATACAAAATCAGCCAGCTGTGCGGCGCTATGGTCAACAATGACAGGTATGGAAAGACCTGCGGGACCGAGGGAACCCGCATTGCAACCGGCGGCAGCGCGTATCTGCTCGTCGGTGGCAAATTGCAGGGGCGCTGCGATGGCAGGAAGTTTTTCTGCCTTGACAGTATTAAGCTCATGGTCGCCGCGCAGCACCAGCGCAACCACTTCGGCTTCCGCACCCTGCACCAGCAGGGTTTTCACACACTGGTTCGGGGTGATCTGCAGATGCTTGCAGACATCTTCGATGCTGTGTTGCCCGGGTGTTTCAACCGTGGTCATTGCAGATGTCGCTGCCGGTCTTTCTCCTGCGGGTGCGATGGCCTCGGCACGTTCGACATTGGCAGCATATTCACCGCTTGATGAGAATGCTATGGCATCCTCGCCAGAATCGGCCAGTACATGAAATTCGTGGGAGACATGGCCGCCAATTGCGCCACTGTCAGCCTGTACCGGCCTGAACTCCAGACCCAGTCGGGTAAAGATGCGGCTGTAGGTGTCGTACATCACCTGGTAGGTTTCATCCAGAGATGCCTGGTCGGCATGAAACGAGTAGGCGTCCTTCATGATGAATTCACGTGCACGCATAATGCCGAAGCGCGGCCGTATTTCGTCACGGAACTTGGTTTGAATCTGGTAGTAGTTAACCGGCAGCTGCTTGTAGCTGCGGATCTCGCGGCGGGCAATATCAGTAATGACTTCCTCGTGCGTTGGTCCGAGGCAGAAACCGCGCTGGTGACGGTCATTGAAGCGCAGCAACTCAGGGCCGTACTGCTCCCAGCGACCGGATTCCATCCACAGCTCGGCCGGTTGCACCGCCGGCATCAATAACTCCAGGGCGCCGGCACGGTTCATTTCTTCGCGCACGATTGCTTCCACCCTGCGTAATACCCGCAGGCCCAGTGGCAACCAGCTGTACAGGCCGGCGGCCTGTTTACGCAGCATGCCGGCGCGCATCATCAGCTGATGGCTGATGATTTCCGTATCAGCCGGCGTTTCTTTGAGGGTGGAGAGCGGGAATCGGGATAGACGCATGGTGTAATCAGAAATTTGTTTGAACGGCTGCAGATTGTAGCGGGTTGTGCTGCCGCATACTATTTAAGCGTTACAGCAGCGTCAAATGCTGTGTCGGCAGCTGATGTTGTCCGGCCAAGGCTACTTTCCCGGTTTTAGCTGCGGGGGCCGGGGCAGAACGTTTTCATCGGAGCGGTGCTCCAGCCGCTCGTATTCAACCCCTTCGGGTGGCAGGCTGTCCGTGATTTGCCATTCCCCTGCGGCGTTGCGCCATTTGTAGGCGCGCACTGTTTCAGGTGTGCCCGGATACGGGGTGTTGTGGAGCAGTTGCGATTTCAGTTCGGGATTTTGGTAAATATAGACGCCGGCAGCGATTAGCAGGAAAACCAGCAGCCAGGTGAAACGCATCAGAATGTGCTGTTGTTCCAGCCCCACATTTTGCGGGGTGCATCCGAGAACTCTATGTAGATGCGCGCAGCATCAATGCCGGTTTCGCCAGCCACCAGTTCGCACAGGGCACGGGATGCATCTGCTGTCGCTGACTCCGGCAGTCCAATGCTCTTGAGTTCAAGAAAGGCCAGCGGTGCGTCAGTGCCGGCGAATGTCATGGCAGGATTGTTTTCAACCGATGTCATGACGTAGCTTTCCGGCTTGCCAAGTTGCTCTGCCACCAGCGCGGAAGCCTTGCTTGCCAGCCCCTTCGCCGACGCTTCGGGGAGTACCTGGTTGGTCTGAATTTTCAGGAAGGGCATGGAGTGGTGCGCCTCAGGGTTTGCAAAATTCGTCGATTTGGTCTTTTGCCTCGTTAATGCGTTGCTGGCGTTGTTCTTCGGTGAGATGCGTAACCTTGCCATCGGGTGTCAGGTAACGCTTTCTGCCACCTTCCTGCAGCTTGGCGAGGTTGTTCTTTGAGGTCGTGCAGTTTCTTTCGTAAGCGTCGTCGATTTCCTCGCGCAGGGCTTTCTCCTTTGATTCCCTTTCATCCTCGGCGAGGGTTTCATTCATGGCTTCAACCTCTTGCTGAAGCTGGTCCCCGGCCTCATCCGGGTTATCTGCTGGTGGCGGTGCCCCTTGAATTTCCTCGGTTTTCACGCCACCCGGGGGCGGGACCTGGGTGTATTGAACCTCACCGGCGGCATCTGTCCATTTATAAATCTCGGCACCGGCAGGGGTGTGCAGCACGGCCGAGAGACACAGGCTTGCCAGCAGCCACCGGAGTGGGTGATCAAAAGGGGTATTGGTGTGTTTCATAATGTGGCTTCCATAACCTAAATCTATAGCAATAGTATGGTTGTTTTATGGGCAGAACAAGTCACCCCGTCACATATTGCAGATGGATGACCGTTTCTTGGTTGATATCGGCAACAATGGGCTATTCCCTTGACCTTTACCATGATTATCAGTACTTTTCTATGTTTTGAAAATGTGATGTGATTGCCCGTTGAGCGGGCTTTTTTTTACGCAGTGGGAAAGTGGCGTAATTATATTCGGGAGTAGGGATCGGTGGAGCTGACAGGCGCGGAAATCTTTGTGCGCTCATTAAAAGAAGAGGGAGTCGATTATATTTTTGGCTACCCCGGTGGAGCAGTGCTGCATATTTATGACGCGCTCTACCAGCAGCAAGATGTTCAGCATATCCTGGTGCGGCACGAGCAGGCGGCAACGCACGCGGCGGATGGATATGCGCGCTCAACCGGCAAGCCTGGTGTCGTTATTGTCACCTCAGGCCCGGGCGCCACCAATGCGGTTACCGGTATTGCCACGGCATTCATGGATTCCATTCCGCTGGTGGTGTTTACCGGACAGGTGCCCACTCACCTGATTGGCAACGACGCTTTTCAGGAAGCCGATAATATTGGTATCACCCGGCCCTGTGTAAAACACAATTTCCTGGTGAAAGATGTCACCAGGCTTGCCGAGACCATCAAGAAGGCGTTCTACGTGGCGACCACGGGACGACCTGGCCCGGTGGTCGTCGATATCCCCAAGGATATTACTGCTGAAAAGGCCGAGTTCAGGTATCCGGACAAGGTGAGCATGCGCTCGTACAACCCTGTGCATATCGGCCATGCCGGCCAGATTAAACGGGCAGTGAAACTGATGCGGGGCGCCAGGCGCCCGATACTGTATACCGGAGGTGGCGTCATTCTCGGCAATGCATCCGAGCCACTGACAGAACTGGCCCGCATTATGAATTTTCCGGTGACCAATACCCTGATGGGGCTTGGCGCCTACCCGGCAACCGACCCGTTGTTTGTGGGTATGCTCGGTATGCATGGTACCTATGAAGCCAACATGGCCATGCATCATTGTGATGTGCTGGTGGCTGTCGGCGCACGTTTTGATGACCGGGTAACCGGGCATATCGAGAAATTCTGTCCGAATGCGAAAATCATCCACATTGATATCGACCCCGCAAGCATCTCCAAGAACGTAAAGGTGGATGTGCCGATCGTTGGCTGTGTCGGCAATGTGTTGCGGGTGATGCTCGATGAAATCAAGAGTAACGATGTGCGCTCGGATGCCGCGGCGCTCAAGGACTGGTGGCAGCAGATAGACGAATGGCGCTCCAAGGATTGTCTGAAGTATGACCGCGACAGTGACACGATCAAACCGCAGTTTGTGCTGGAGACTCTGTACCGACTGACCAAAGGCGAGGCCTTTGTGACATCCGATGTTGGCCAGCATCAAATGTGGGCTGCGCAGTTTTACAAGTTCGACAAGCCGCGCCGCTGGATCAACTCGGGCGGTCTTGGCACCATGGGTTTTGGTTTGCCTGCAGCCATGGGCGTGCAGTTCGCGCATCCGGATGCAACAGTTGCCTGTGTGACCGGCGAGGGCAGTATCCAGATGTGCATCCAGGAGTTGTCTACCTGCACGCAATACTCGTTGCCGATCAAGATCATCAACCTGAACAACGGCTATCTGGGTATGGTGCGCCAGTGGCAGGAATTCTTCTACCAGAAGCGTTATGCCATGTCCTATATGGAATCCTTGCCGGATTTTGTGAAGCTCGCCGAGAGTTATGGGCATGTCGGCATGCAGATTACGCGCACGGGTGATGTTGAAGGTGCGCTGATTGAGATGCTGAAGCTGAAAGATCGGCTGGTCTTCATGGATTTCCTGACTGACAGGGAAGAAAATGTGTACCCGATGATTCCGGCCGGTGGCGGCCAGAACGAAATGATTCTGGTTTGAGATGCGACATATTATTTCTATATTGATGGAGAATGAGGCAGGTGCCCTGTCACGGGTTGCCGGGTTGTTCTCTGCGCGCGGCTATAATATTGAATCGTTGACGGTCGCGCCGACTGAAGATCCTTCCCTGTCACGCATGACACTGGTCACACGCGGTACGGATGAAATCATCGAGCAGATAACCAAGCAGCTCAACAAGCTGATCGACGTCGTCAAGCTGATGGACATGACCGAGGGTCCGCACATCGAGCGCGAGATGATGCTGGTCAAGGTGCAGGCCCAGGGTGAGCGGCGTAATGAGCTCAAGCGTATTTCGGATATTTTCCGCGGGCGTATCATTGATGTGACGGATGAAACCTACACCATCGAGTTGACAGGTGCTGGCGACAAGCTGGATGCATTTCTACAGGCGCTCGACAAGGGCGTCATAATCGAGGTGGTGCGCTCCGGGGTATCCGGTATTGCACGTGGAGACCGCTCGCTGGTTCTCTGAACTGAATTCTATTAACGCGGCGTCTGGTAACAAGACGTCAATGACAGGCAACACACAGGTACAGAACATGAATATTTACTACGACAAAGATGCGGATCTATCCATTATCCAGGGCCTCAAGGTGGCCATTATCGGCTATGGTTCACAGGGCCATGCGCATGCGAACAACCTGAAAGAGTCCGGTGTGGATGTGACCGTAGGTTTGCGTTCGGGTTCTATCTCCGAGGCCAAGGCGAAGAAGTCGGGGCTGACCGTCAAGTCTATTGATGACGCGGTTGCCGGTGCCGATGTTGTGATGGTGCTGGCACCGGATGAACACCAGGCAAAACTCTACCGTGACAGTATTGCGCCGAATATCAAGCAGGGTGCGGCACTGGCGTTTGCGCACGGGTTTAATATTCATTACGAGCAGATCGAGCCGCGTGCTGATCTGGATGTCATCATGATTGCTCCGAAAGGACCGGGTCACCTGGTGCGTTCGACCTATATGAATGGCGCCGGTGTGCCCAGCCTGATTGCAGTTTTTCAGGATGCCAGCGGTCGTTCGAAAGATATCGCACTGTCCTATGCCTCTGCTAATGGTGGTGGCCGTGCCGGTGTCATTGAAACGAGCTTTCAGGAAGAAACCGAGACCGACCTGTTTGGTGAGCAGGCGGTATTGTGTGGCGGTGCAACGTCACTGGTACAGGCCGGTTTTGAAACCCTGGTGGAAGCAGGCTATGCGCCGGAGATGGCGTATTTTGAATGTTTGCATGAGCTGAAACTGATTGTTGACCTGATGTATGAAGGTGGTATCGCCAACATGCGCGACTCAATCTCAAATACTGCAGAATACGGCGATCTGACCCGTGGCCCCCGTATCATCACGGATGAAACCAAGCAGGAGATGCGGCGCATTCTCACGGAAATCCAGAACGGTGAATTCGCCCGCGAGTTCATCCTGGAAAACCAGGCCGGTGCTGCAACGCTCAAGGCAAAACGCCGTATCGGAAGAGAGCATCCCATCGAAATCGTGGGTGCCAAACTGCGCGGCATGATGTCCTGGATTAACGAAGGCAAAATTGTCGACAAGAACGTTAACTGAGGTCGTCTCACCCCGAATAGCCTGCCGTTACCGGATGAAATCGTGAACTGCTGCCAATGATCTCTCGTGAGGGACTTGCGCCACTGCTGGTGGTTATTCTGGCAGCGGTGGTGGTGATGCATTTCATGGGGGCGCTGCCGTCACTGGCCTTCTGGGCACTCGGGCTTGTGCTGCTGGTGCTGTTCCGGGATCCGGATCGTGATATCCCTTCACAGCCGCTGGCCGTTGTCAGTCCGGCAGATGGCAGAGTGGTTGCTGTTGGTAACGAGTATGACCCTTACCTGTTGCGGCAGAGTATCCGGGTGACCGTACAAATGCACCCCTATGGCGTATTCACCACACGCAGCCCGGTTGAGGGCAAAGTGCTGGAGCCGCCTAATTACCCGGATGATGTCAAAAAGCCTCACGGCGTCTGGCTGCAGACTGACGAAGGTGATGACATTGTCATGGTTATGACCCGGGGACGACTGAATACCGAGCCACGTTGCTATATCCGCATCGGCGAACGTACCGGCCAGGGAAAGCGCTGCGGCTTCGTACATCTGGGTGGCCGTGTTGATGTCTATCTGCCCGAGAACTGCCGTTTGGTTGTGGCCGAGGGAGACGTAGTGCATAGTGGCTCCGACCCTCTTGCCATTCTGGCACACGCCTGAAACCGCAGATGTCTGATTAATGGATACAGATAACAAACAGCATCGCTCACGTCGCGGCATTTACCTGTTGCCGAACATGATTACCACCGCTGGCCTGTTCTCCGGTTTCTATTCTATTGTGGCTGCGATGAACGGCCGCTTTGAGGCAGCAGCGATTGCCATCTTTATTTCCATGGTAATGGATGGTCTCGATGGCCGCGTCGCGCGGCTGACAAATACTCAAAGTGATTTTGGCGTTCAGTATGACAGTCTTTCAGATATGGTTTGTTTTGGACTTGCGCCGGCGCTGGTTGTGTATGAATGGGCATTGCGCGACATGGTCAGTGTCGGCTGGGCGAAGCTCGGGTGGCTGGCGGCTTTTATTTATACTGCCAGTGCAGCGTTACGACTGGCGCGCTTCAATGCACAGGTAGCCACGGCAGAAAAAAATTATTTCAGGGGATTGCCCAGTCCGTCAGCAGCTGGTGTGCTGGCTGGCCTGGTCTGGGCGGCAACAGATCTCGGTGTGAGAGGCGATGACCTGGTCTATCTCGTCTTTGTGTTGACTGTGTCAATGGGCCTGCTGATGGTCAGCAATATTCGCTATTACAGTTTTAAGGAATTCCATTTCACGAATCGGGTCTCCTTTGTTGCTATTCTTGTCGTGGTGCTGGTGTATGCCTTTGCCTCCATTGACCCGCCCAAGGTTCTGTTTATTGGTTTTCTGGGGTACTCCATTTTCGGGATTATCTACACGCTGGTGGGGATCAGGAACCGGCGAAGAGCAAGAAAACGGGGGGGATAACACCAGACAGGCAAGCTGGGGGTTGGCAATCAGGCGACTTTATAATAGTCTCTAGTAGTGATCTGTTTTAAACAAACAATCAGTGATTCTTTTCAGGGTCCGCTGTCAGCGGATCTGCTCTTGCTGTTACCCCTCCTGCGACTGCTGCCTGCGGGCAGATAATCCATATGCCTGGCGAGGTAAAACGCGCTAAAAACAGAATATTTCCTGATCCGGCAGCCGGCCTGCAGCAGGTTTGTTATGCTGGATACAATCGGTAAGGGATGACATCGGTAATGTAGATGAACCCGGTGAGTTCCTGATGGAGTCGAATGATGAGTAATCGTGACAAGTTAACGATTTTTGATACCACGTTACGTGATGGTGAGCAAAGTCCCGGGGCCTCCATGACCCGCGACGAGAAGGTGCGTATCGCCAGGGCGCTGGAACGTATGCATGTTGATGTGATCGAGGCCGGTTTTCCGATTGCCAGCCAGGGCGATTTTGAGGCGGTGCAGGCAGTAGCTCGTGCAGTGTCCGGAAGCACCATATGTGGTCTGGCAAGGGCGCTGGACAAGGATATTGACCGTGCAGGTGAGGCATTGAAACCGGCCGCATCGGCACGGATTCACACCTTTATTGCGACCTCGCCGATCCACATGAAGATGAAGCTCCGCATGGAGCCCGAGCAAGTGATTGAACAGGCTGTTCGGGCGGTGAAGCGGGCGCGGCAGCACACTGACAATGTCGAGTTCTCTCCTGAAGATGCCGGGCGCTCGGAAACAGATTTTCTCTGCCGGGTGCTGGAAGCGGTAATAGCGGCGGGTGCAACCACGGTTAATATACCGGATACCGTGGGTTACAACCTGCCGCACCAGTTTGGTGAATTGATTCGGACCCTGATTGAACGTGTTCCTAATTCAGACAAGGCGGTGTTCTCGGTTCATTGTCACAATGATCTTGGCCTTGCCGTCGGCAATTCGCTGTCAGCGGTGCTCAATGGAGCACGTCAGGTCGAATGCACGATTAATGGACTGGGTGAGCGCGCCGGCAATGCCTCGCTGGAAGAAGTGGTGATGGCTGTACGGACCCGCCAGGATATCTTTCCCTGCGATAGCGGCCTGGATACCACCCAGATCATGACCTGCTCGCGCCTGGTTTCGGGCATCACCGGTTTTGCCGTGCAGCCGAACAAGGCAATTGTCGGGGTGAATGCTTTTGCACATGAATCAGGTATCCACCAGGACGGTGTCCTGAAAAGCCGCGAGACCTATGAAATCATGCGTGCGCAGGATGTTGGTTGGGCCGCAAACCGGATTGTGATGGGAAAACATTCGGGGCGGAATGCCTTTCGAACCCGGCTCAGGGAACTCGGCACTGATTTCGAGAGCGAAGAAGAGCTCAATGATGCGTTTGCGCGTTTCAAGGATCTGGCGGACAAGAAGCATGAAATATTTGACGAGGATTTGCAGGCGCTGGTTACCGAGTCCGGGCTTGAGTCCGAGAATGACTGGGTCAAGCTGGTGTCCCTCAAGGTTTGTTCGGAAACCGGCGAGACGCCGCAGGCTGACATGGTTCTGTGGGTTAATGGTGAAGAGAAGCAGGCATCATGCTCTGGCGGTGGTCAGGTAGATGCTGCATTCAAGGCCATTGAGGTACTTGTCAACAGCGGTACCGAGCTGGAGCTTTATTCTGTGAGTAACATTACCAGCGGGACGGATGCCCAGGGAGAGGTGACGGTGCGGTTGAAGCTGAATGACCGAATTGTGAACGGGCAGGGGGCGGATACAGACATCGTTATCGCTTCTGCCAAGGCTTATATCAACGCAGTCAACAAGATCGTTCAGCCTGAAGAGCGTGCCCACCCGCAGTTGGGTGATGTCTAGCTGGTATGCCTGTATGACCACGCAGAACCTGAAAGATGAATATCTGCAAGCGATGGGCGTGCAACGCTGGCTTGCGCGTGCAGGCGATTGCTTGCCGACGCAGGGAGATGACATCGCTGAGCCGGTTGCCCGGGACTGGTCGGCACTGGAAGTACAGGTATCAGGCTGTAAAAAATGCAGGTTGCATGAGACCCGGACGCAAACAGTTTTCGGGTCAGGCAACAGAGATGCAGACTGGCTGATTATCGGTGAAGCGCCCGGCGCTGAAGAAGACCGGCAGGGTGAGCCGTTTGTTGGTCCTGCCGGAAAGTTGCTCACCGAGATGTTGTTTGCGGCAGGATTTCAGCGTGCTGATGTTTATATCGCCAACATACTGAAGTGCCGACCACCTGGAAACCGTGATCCTGCACCGGAAGAAGTGGCCTGTTGTCATGCTTACCTGCAACAGCAAATAGACCTGATGCAGCCGCAGTTAATCCTGGCAGTTGGTGGTGTTGCAGCGCATAACCTGTTGCAGACGGATGAGGAAGTCGGGGAAATGCGTGGCAAGCTGTATCACTACGGGGATACGAATATCCCCCTGATTGTGACATATCACCCGGCCTACCTGCTGCGTTCACCAATGGGAAAGCGTAAAGCCTGGAGTGACCTGCAATTTGCGCAAGCTGTCTATAATCAGCAGCTTGTCGTATAAGAATGAGTCTTTATTATTTGTTATGAGCGCCATCCTGAAAGAGCCCGCCCTGGAATTCAGACCGATGCAGGAAGATGACCTGCCGGAAATTACAGCAATCGAGCAGCAAAGCTATCCGCATCCCTGGACGCAGAGAATCTTTGGTGACTGCCTGCATGCCGGTTATAGCTGCTGGGTCTGTGGCAGAAATGGAAGTATTGAGGCCTATGGTATTATCAGTATGGCGCTCGGTGAGGCTCACTTGCTTAACATCTGTGTACGGAAAGAATCACGACAGCAGGGCATTGGCAGGAAAATGCTCCGGCATATGGTCGCTATCGCCCGGCGACATAATACAGACGTGGTCTTCCTGGAAGTCAGGCCGTCAAATGTCTCGGCACGCGCCCTTTATGAGGATGAGGGATTCAATGAGCTGGGCAACCGCCGGGATTACTACCCCGCAGGGGACGGGCGCGAGGATGCGCTGATACTCGCTCGAACCCTGTAACCCCTTGTTTGTGTGGAATCCTGACGACGTACCAGGCGTCTTCAGGTAGAATACGCGCCTTTCTGATAGCTGGATTTCCCCGTTTGACATGAGTAGTTCTGAACAAGAGGCAGTAAGGCGTCGTACTTTTGCCATTATTTCTCACCCGGATGCGGGCAAGACCACCTTGACCGAGAAGCTACTGCTGTTTGGCGGTGCGATACAGCAGGCCGGTACGGTAAAGGGGCGCAAGGCGGCGCGTCATGCAACGTCTGACTGGATGGAGCTGGAAAAACAGCGTGGCATCTCGGTGACATCTTCCGTGATGCAGTTTCCGTACGGTGGTGCCATTATAAATCTGCTGGATACCCCCGGCCATGAAGACTTTTCGGAAGACACCTACCGGACATTGACTGCAGTCGATTCTGCGCTCATGGTGATCGATTGTGCCAAGGGTGTTGAAGCTCGCACGATCAAGCTCATGGATGTTTGCAGGTTGCGTGATACGCCGATATCCACGTTTATCAACAAGCTTGACCGGGAAGGGCGAGACCCGATCGAGTTGCTGGATGAAGTGGAAGAAATTCTGAAGATCAAGTGTGCGCCGATTACCTGGCCCATTGGTATGGGTAAACGCTTCAAGGGTATTTATCACATACTCAATGATGCGGTGCACCTGTATGAAGCCGGAAAAAATACTGAACGACAGGATATAGAGATTATCCAGGGGCTGGATAATCCTCAGCTGGACGAAATACTGGGTGATCAGGCGGCCGAATTGCGTGATGAGATTGAGCTGGTCGCCGGCGCCAGCCACGAGTTTGACCTGGATGCCTACCGTAAGGGTGAGTTAACGCCGGTTTGCTTTGGTTCGGCTATTAATAATTTCGGCGTCAATGAACTGCTGGAGCATTTTGTCAGTATTGCACCGTCGCCACTACCACGCAGCACGACAACCCGGACTGTCGATCCCGCAGAAAGTAAATTTTCCGGATTTGTTTTCAAAATACAGGCCAACATGGATCCGGCGCATCGTGACCGTATTGCCTTTCTGAGGATTTGTTCCGGCAGCTACCTGAAGGGTATGAAGATGCGGCATGTTCGTATAGGCCGCGATGTGCAGGTGTCCAATGCGGTGACTTTTCTTGCCTCCGACCGCGGACATGTTGACGAGGCTTACCCGGGAGATATCATCGGTTTGCATAATCATGGAACCATTCGCATTGGCGATACCTTTACCCAGGGTGAAGATCTTAAGTTCACAGGTATCCCGAATTTTGCGCCAGAGTTGTTTCGGCGTGCCATCCTGAAGGATCCGTTGCGGATGAAGGCGCTACAGAAGGGGCTGGATCAGTTATGCGAAGAAGGTGCCACACAGTTGTTCCGCCCTCTGAAAAATAATGCGCTGATTCTGGGTGCCGTAGGTGTGCTGCAATTTGATGTAGTTGCACACCGGTTGAAGTCTGAATATAAAGTGGAATGCCAGTTTGAGGCTGTTTCTGTTGCTACGGCGCGCTGGATAGAGTGTGATGACCGCGCGATGGAAGAGCAGTTTCGTGCCAAGGCCTACGAGAATCTTGGTGAGGACCAGAGTGGTGCGCTTGTTTATATTGCGCCGACGCGGGTGAATCTGGATCTGGCCATAGAAAGATGGCCTGACATCCGGTTTCTCTCCACGCGGGAGCACTAGCTGCCTTCTAGAAATCTATCCAGCTGACTATGTGCTCTTCCAGCTGTTCTTGCTGTACCTGGTCTTCACAAACAGTGCGGTTGCGAACCGAAATGTTTTCCTGGTGAACAGTATCCGGATTACCGGAAACCAGTGGATGCCACCACTCCAGATCCAGGCCATGTGCCAGTCGTCGATAGGCGCAGCTGACAGGCAGCCAGTCATATTGGCTGTGATCAGCGGGTGATAGCACAAGGCAGTCCTTAACCAGTGATATCCGGTTCGGGTAGTTTTTACAACGGCATGTTTCACTATC
>DAOVVG010000169.1 GCA_030632175.1 Gammaproteobacteria bacterium | reverse complement strand
CGCACGTGACACCCTGTTGCAGGCCGTTAATGAGCAGCCTGATGCAGCACTCGCATGGGCGCGACTCTCTGAGCTGCAGTTGATGCTGGGAGAACGCGAGCAGGCCATCGCTGCGGCAGGCAAGGCAACTGCGCTGGCACCGGACCTGGAGCGGACCCAGATCACCCGGGGCTTTGCAGCCCTTGCCGCGTTTGATAACACTGCAGCAAAAGCTGCCTTTGAACGTGCCATCACACTGAGTTCATCTGACCCCATGGCCCACCTTGGCCTGGGTCTTGCCAAAATAAGTGACGGTGAGGTCGCCGAGGGCGGACGTGATATTGAAGTGGCTGTGGCACTGGATTCAAACAGTGCCTTGCTGCGGGCTTACCTGGGCAAGACCTACTTTGCCGAGAAACGCTATCCGCTGGACAGCCAGCAGTTCTCCATTGCCAAGCAGCTTGATCCGAACGACCCGACTGCCTATCTGTATGACGGCATCCTGAAGCAGACGGTTAACCGGCCGGTCGAAGCCGTGAAGGATTTTGACCAATCAATTGCGTTGAATGATAACCGCGCTGTCTACAGGAGCCGGCTGTTACTCGACAAGGACCGTGCGGCGCGGGGCACCAGTCTGGCACGCGCGTACAAGGACCTGGGGTTCTCGCAACTGGGCGTAAACGAGTCGACTGAATCGGTGTCAACCGATCCTGCCAACTCCTCGGCACACCGTTTTCTGGCTGATACCTACCAGGGTGTGCGTCGTCGTGAAGTGGCGCGCGTCAGTGAATTGCTGCAGGCACAGATGCTGCAGGACCTGAATATTACACCTGTCCAGCCCAGCCTCAGTTCAACCAATCTTAATGTCATCACGGGGGGTGGACCTGCAAGTGCCGGCTTCAACGAGTTCACGCCGCTGTTTGAGCGCAATAAAACCCAGTTTAATGTGACCGGTGTGGGTGGCAATAACAGCACCGGTGGCGGTGAGGCCGTTGTCACCACGGTACACGATAACTTCTCATTGAGTGCCGGCGGTTATTACTACGATACCGACGGCTTCCGGAAGAACAACGACATTCAGCACGAGATTTACAATGTCTACGGACAGGTGGCACTGACACCAACGGTCAATGTGCAGGCAGAGTACCGTTACCGGGATACGGAAAACGGTGATCTGGCAATGAACTTTGATCCTGATGACTTCAGCAAGAACTTCAACCACAAGTTCCGGGAGAATACGGCGCGCGCCGGTCTGAAATTTACCCCGAGCAATGCCTCGACAGTATTGCTGTCCTTTATTTACAGTGACATCGATGAGTCATCCACAGACAGCTCTTCCGAAACGGAAGAAATTCCAGAACTGCCGCCATTTCCATTGATTTTTGACATTGATGACGCTGTCGAGACAGAGGCCAGTGACGAGGCCTACCAGTATGAGGCGCAGTACCTGTTTAATGCGGAGCATTTCAATATTACAGCGGGTGCAACGCATGCGACGGTTGATCAGGTCTTCAAATTTGGCACTATGACGACATTTACACCGTTACCGTTTTTTATTCCGCAGCAGCCCCCGCCATTCTCGGCCAGGGACACCTCGACGATCGACGACACCCGCGGTTATGTGTATGGCAATATCAAGCCGAATAATGCGTCTATCTGGACGCTGGGTTTAAGCTATCAAAAATATGATGAAGAAAGCCTTGATTTCAACCGCTTCAACCAGAAATTCGGATTGCAGTGGAACGTAACAGATGCCGTGCGATTCAGGACTGCCTACTTCAGGGTGGTCAAGCCTGCCCTGTCAAGTAACCGGACCCTTGAGCCGACACAGGTCGCCGGTTTCAATCAACTCTTTGATGACCCCAGTGGCACCAAGTCGACTCGCTATGGAGCCGGGCTGGATGTAGATGTGACCAGTAACCTGTCACTCGGCGTTGAGATGACCAAGCGCGATATGAAAACTCCCGAGTTTGATGAGAACTTCGATGCATTCCTGGACGACCAGACCGAGTGGCACCATCAGGCATACGCCTACTGGACGCCGGCAGACCGTTGGAGCCTGAGTGCCAAGGCGGTTTTTGACAAGTTCCAGAGTGAGGATGCGCTGAATATTGATCTGCCGGAAGTAGTACGAACCGTGAGTTATCCCGTTGGTGTTCAGTATTTTCATCCGTCCGGTTTTTTCGCTGGTGCACAAGTGACCTATGTTGACCAGGATGTGGATCGTTCCAGCTTCTCAACACTGGCTTCAGGACAGGACGACTTTACCGTAACCAATGCAGCCATTGGATACCGGTTGCCACGCCGCATGGGTGTCATCAGTCTTTCCGCACAGAACCTGTTCGACAAGGACTTTAAATATCAGGACGACAGTTATCGGGAATTCCAGGATGAGCCATCTATCGGTCCGTATATACCGGAACGTACTGTGATGGCCCGGTTTACGCTGAACTTTTAGGCAAGTGTCCCGGTGAGAAAGAAAAGCCGGGTAGTTGATATGTACTACACTGGTACAGAATAGCAGTTGGTAGTTTCGGGCCTTTAGCAAGGCGCAGTATTTTTTAGGAATTTGAAGTGTGGTTTGAAGGGCTGATTGTTACTTGGTTAAGGAATACAGAGTTTCATTATTTTATAAAAACAGGGAAAGACGAGAGGTGTGTTATGAACGTAAATAAAAGTAGACGAAATAAGTTTCAGGCGGTGGTGCTCGGTGGATTAATGATGGTTTTCGGATTGTCGGGAACTGCTCTGGGCGAATGTATTCAGGGTCCTAATGACCCGTCAGGCTTCAATTTTCTGGTTGATGCCAGTTCCTCATGTGCGTCAATGAGTAGCAATATGGCAGGTTGTGATATTACCTCAACCGCGCTCGGGGCATCATGTACCATCATTAATCCAAACGATCAGAATGAATATATTACAGTGACTCTTACTGCGGGTAACGTCGGTAACAACGAGCCCATAAGCTGGACCTCAACTACTAATACGGCCAATCCCAATGCGGGAAAGGTTGATTTCGATATCCAAATCGGGGCGACCGGCGGTGGTAGCTGTGCCTGGGGTTTTACTCCTGGATCAGATTTTGGCGAGGGGCTTGCTTTTCTGAAATCCAATGACAGCTTACAGAAGATAAATGGCATCTCCTTCTGCTCGGACTTCATCGGACCTGTACAGGCAGTTTCCCGTTTGGTACTGACCAAGACTATCACCACCGAGAGCGGTACCTGTGGTGCTGATGATGCCGCAACACTGACTGTCGATACCGGTGTGAGTGTTAAATATTGCTACGTGGCTGAGAGTGTGGGAAATGGCGATGCCGAGAATGTCGTGCTGATAGATGATAATGCTACGCCGGGTGATGACAGTGATGACTTTGAGGTTGTGCTGAGCCCGCTTAATGGCACTACTCTGAATTCAGGCGCTACGGCCTATGGTGAGTCGGCACCCATGTCCTTCTCTGTGCCTGGCCAGGTGGTTAATACCGCCACGGTAACTGCTGACGATGGTGCAACCCATAGTGCCTCGGCTACGCTGGATGTTACCCAGGCACTGGGGACATGCCCGCCTGCCTTCCAGAGTGCAGTGGACCAACAGGTTGCACAAACGGGTGAGTACCCGTTTGCTTTCCTGACGGATCCGAAGAATCCGGACGTGCCTGCCGTGTGTGCACCATCAGCACCCCCACCCAGTACTACGACCGTGTCAGTTTTATCATCTACTGCGGTAAGCTGTATTGAAGGGTGCGCTATCAAACCGGAATGTGTTGATACCCCGAATGCAGCGGGATGTTCTCCGCAGGTTTGTCAGCCATCCGGAGCCTGGACAGCAGATGATGAGTACGGTGTTTGTGGCCCGGTGGCCACGGATGAGAATTCTCCCCTCCCGTTCTGCTGGGAAGTGAATCAGGATCTCAACCGGGACTGTGTGCTGAATGGCACCGAACACATGTCGAGTTTTGGTATTGAGGTGCAGCAGGTTCATTCGAACCCGTATGTTTACCAATCCTGCGTCAAGAGCAGGAGAGGTACGGTATGTACGACCACCTGTTACCTGTACCCGGGTGAAGATGCCTCTGTCTGTCCGGCAGGGTCAACCGTCCAGTAACTTTAACAATGTAGTCATGAGGCACCCTCCCGTGAGGGTGCCTCTTTTTTTGTCTGGCTTTTATAGCGGGTGTAAAGTTGTTATCAATGGCAGTATCCAGAATGAAGGGGGTTTTTTGAACATAGAGAAAATATCTCCGTGCTGGACGGGCAGCTTGGCATGATCTCCCGGCGGGTAAAGGGGCTGGCCTTCGGGATTGTCACAGGTTTGATCGGCGTCATTCTGGGGCTGACGCCGCTGGGTGCCGATTTTGAGAAACACATCGGTCTTGACTGGCTGTTCGAGATGCGTGGCGCCATTGAGCCTCCTCCTGAAGTTGCACTGGTCGCCATTAACGAGCGGGATATCGCCGGTCTGGGCCTGCCCAAACTGCCGCGTGACTGGCCGCGTTCCATTCATGGCGAGTTGATAGAAAAGCTGGTTGAACAAGGTGCGGCCGTCATCGTGTTTGACATGGACTTCCAGCGGGCGAAAGTGGCAGCAGACGATGCCGAGTTTGCCCGTGCCGTGGCGGAATCAGAACGCGTGGTGCTGTTTGAGCGCCTGAATGGCAAGCGCCAGCCGATCTATGACACGCAGGGCCAGCAGACTGGAACCATCTGGATAGAAGAGCTGGTACCTCCCATTCCGGTGCTTGCAGAAGCAGCCAGGGCACTGGCGCCGTTCCCGGTGCCCAAGGTGCAGGTGAATGTGTACCAGTTCTGGCCATTCAAGCCGAGCGCCGGTTATGTTGCCACCATGCCGTCGGCGGCCTTGCAGGTGTTCGCACTCCCCGTTCAGCAGCGCTGGATGAGTGTGCTGGAACAGGCAGGTGCTGCGGGTCTGCAGGACTTGCCACGTAATGCCTCCGATGTAGGACGTGCTGCCAGTGTGAACAGGCTGAGCCAGAATCTGTATAGCATCTTTGCGAATGACCCGACACTGAACGACAGGGTCCAGACAGTGCTCGCCGGTGATGCCTCACTGTCAGCGAATGAACGCCAACTGATGACGGCGCTTGCCGGTCTTTACGCGGGGGGTGACAACCGCTATCTGAATTTTTACGGGCCGCCGGGCAGCATTCCGAATATTCCCTACAATGCTGTAATGAAGGGTGAGCCCAAAACAGACTTTAACGGCAAGGTCGTATTTGTGGGACTGTCTGATCTTTATGACCCCGGACAACCGGACCGGTTCTACACGGTGTTTACAAATGACGATGGCGTGGACCTGAGCGGTGTCGAGATCGCTGCGACGGCCTTTGCCAATATGCTGACCGATCGCAGTCTCAGGCCTGTCGGGGTGCTGGCAATGACCATCATCTTGTTGCTGGCCGGTCTCATCCTGGGCACCGGTATCTATCTCCTGTCGGCCACTATTGCGGTGCCACTGGTCCTGCTGCTGTCCGGTATTTACGTTGCCGCCGTGCAATACGCCTTCAACGCGACCGACCTGTGGCTGCCGTTGGCGATACCGGTACTGGTGCAACTTCCCATCGCCCTGTTTGTCGGTCTGCTGGCCCAGTATCTGACAGAAGCACGCAGTCGCAAGCAACTGATGTCCGTGTTTGGCCAGTATGTGCCACCGGAGATCGTCGATGAGATGAGCCGTCATCCAGATGAGAACTTTTCTGTTGAGGGAGAAAGCCGGGAGTTGTCTGTGCTTTTTTGTGATATCCGCGGCTTTACCACGTTATCGGAATCACTGGCGGCT
>DAOVVG010000031.1 GCA_030632175.1 Gammaproteobacteria bacterium | reverse complement strand
ACCCGGATATCACTCGTTTACTGCAGAATCCTTTCCGGAATGTAATTCATGAACATCGGGCTGTTCAGTAGTACAACGTCCGATTACCTGTCGAATCGTGGTAACCAAGCCTGCTACTGTCTGGAATGCTTTTCTCTGGTTGGTACCAACTTCCTCGACCATGCCGGCTACTTCTTCGCTGGAACTGCCTTTGCCTCTTCGATACACCCTTACAATGTAACTATCCATAAACGCTCTCCAAACACATTGTTAGTTATTCTTATCCTTCTGTTCGAAACTCTATACGCTGCGAACTTACAGACAACTTACGGATTACAACTTTCGTTTCGGCATAACCGCTGTCAGGCACATACGCACGAGAAGAACACAACCCGTCCTAATAAAATGGCGGCATATATTTCGCCACCGGATTAACGACCACCTACCTGTAACTGTCAGTAGCGGCCGCACATGTCGAAAGCTTTAGGAATCTGGCTGAAATAATTCTGGATCAGTCAAAAACTGTCTTGAATCTGTCGACCACTTCTAAAAACATGTCGCCAACCAGACATTGAACAGGACTCAGAACAAGAACGATTTTTTCGTGAAATACGTTGAATTTACAGCCATTTCCTCATGGAAAGCAGGCTATAAAAATACAGCTGGCAAGCGTCGTGGAATTCAGACAAAAGGACGGAATTACTGTCTGTTCACGGTGGAGCCAAAGAACAGGAGGAAGTTATAAAACCGGGGCAACAAGAAGCACGCGCAAGGAGACAAGATCAGAAAAGCAAGAGGACACCAGCAGACTACAGAGTCCGGGACTAGCGCCAGATTACCGGGTGCCGGCTGAAACCATTTAAGAGACAGATAAAAAGAGAGGCGAGTACGTCAGGCAGACTGTTTGCCAAGTCGTGCAGTCTTCAGCGCCAGGTAGAGCGATTCAGTTTCCGGCTCGGGCTGCAAACCCAGCACAATAGACAAGGTTTGACGACAACGACGATAGATCGACATACCCTCGGACAAGCGGTACGTATTCAGGCAACAAACCATCAGGCGTTGATAGAAAACCTCAACCAGGTCATCGACGTCCATGCCCTTTCGATAGCATTCAATCGCGGACTCCCAGCAACCCTGCATTTCCCAGAATCTGCCAATTTCTATCAGACTATGAATATATTTACTGCGCAAGCGCTCTCGCATGGAAACCGACCAGCTCGTCATTTCTTCCCTGACAAGAAAATGATCCTGATACAGGGCAAGTGAGTTTTCCACCAAACCTTCCAGCAGATAGAGTTGATTACTGTCAGCAGCACCTCTTAAAAGCCCTTTCATCCCGCCAAGCAGCCTTTCAAACGTCCATACATCAACCCAGCAGTAGCGTGCATCCAGTGACAGTTTGCCGTCTTTAAGTACGAGGACACGGTCATCGCCGAGAACTTTCCGCAGTCGGTGCAGGGTAGTATTAAATGAACGCGTTGCCTTGTCGCCATCGGCATCCGGCCAAAGCAACAGGGTCAATCTGGAGATGCTGAATTCACGCCCACCCTGGGCAATGATCACCTTCAACAATTCAAGCGGGCGTTTAGGGGCCTTGCGTCCGAAGTCTGCCGGTTCACCGTTAATCAGTAACGAAAAACGGCCAAGCGTAAAAATGGTAACAGGAAGTATGCCGCTGCTCTCGTTAGCTGATCGTGAATGCTTGCCAGCCGTATCCGCATACCGGGTGCACCCGGTCGACCGATCCGATTGTCGCCTGAACAATCCATGATCATGCAGATCAGCTACATAAGATCGTTCAATTCCATCCAGGGATATTTGTTCATTCACAAGCTGTTACCAGTTATTTGGCCGCACCAATTAACTCGGCGCCTTATGCCAAAGTTATTATTAGCTGTTCAATTATTCTCGTTAAGCTGTTTTCATGGGAAATATTAGCAAATCCCACAAAAACATTCCTGATAAGAAAATTTTATACGGTATAAATAGAACGCAGCCACGAAGACGGGCGGAGATAACTATTATGTAACAATTACTTACATTCCTAATCGGCAACCGGAACCGACTTTCAGGCCTGTGGCTCCGAAAGTATCTCATGCAGCGGCGCCATCTGAACCTCGGCACGAAACAGAATCCGGTTCCCTGGCAGCAGGCCAAAACAACGAAACAGCTGCTGGTTAAAGCCTTTTCTACCCAGTCCGCTGCCAGCCGGAACTTCTTCCGCATGCCCCACGAGCAGATACAGGCAATCGTTACTTTTCAGGTTTTCCTGCAGCTTGCGGTCCACAGAAATAAAATGGCTGGTATAAACAACCGGATTGGCCTCAAAGGGATAGTCCTCCTGCCTGGCTTTTTCCAGCAATGCGCAGGAAAGCAATGAGACCGGAAACATCGCCGGGAATTGCACCCGGTTTTCCAACTCATCGAAATAACAATGCTGATCTACCAGCGAACCGGCCAGAAAATTCTTTCCATTTCCTGTATTCAGAAACTTCCGCTTCATAAAATATTGACCTGCCGCAACCCAGCTCCTGTCTTCAGCGGCACCAAGATCTCCAATCGCAGCGAGATCCATCCCGGGCATGCACAAGGGTAACGTTGATTCGCGCTGGAAACCGAGCAGGACCAGGCCGTCCGCTTTTCTCAGAACAACCCTGTTTGCAAGCTGGCCAGCCTCATTGATTCGATTAGCCGTCTTTTTGATATCGACATGCAATGATTCCCCGGGACGAACCACATCTGCAAAGGTGAACTGGTAATTTGAATACAGCAGGTTGTGATCCCTGATCAGGGAATCCTCACCGGCATTTCTGCGAAGCAGGGTGACCAGGTACTCAATCAGCGCTTCCAGCTGAAAACCCAATACGATCGGCATGCCGAACGGGTTTTCATGGATCCTGCTCCATTTTTTACTGTCGTGAAACAGATTGAAATCATCAGTCGCGTTGCGCGCCGCATCAATATGTATTTGCTGGTAACAATATTCAGACTGTAAAGACCTGGTCACCGTAATCTGTCCTGTAGCCCCTGCCCGCAATATAACTATTTAGTAATCTTGATCAGATCACTAGCCTGCACATAAACATGACTGAGACACTCGCCCTCTTTCTCATTGAATTTATCCATCAGTCCCATGCTACAGTGATCGGCACCATGCACTCTTACATGACCAACATCCTCGCACGTAATGCCGATGAACTGAATCTGCTGATACTGGTCACGTGTGGGTTTTATGGATGAGAAGGCCTTTGAGACAGTTTCGTAAAGAACACCTTTACGGGTGTAGGCCGAGAAACGGGGGATCAAACTTTTAATGTTGTAGCCCAGGTTATTCTCCAGTCTAAGCCCCACTTTACAGGCATTTCTCAAAGCGTGAACATTAGCCACTGTAATGACGGCACTGGCCGACAGATCCCCCTGCTCCACGTCGATCACTTCCCACGTGTGATCATCCCTGAGTAGCACACGCCGACCGTCCGGGGTAATAACAACCACTCCGTCACTGGTATGCGTAACAGTAACTGTCACACTTTCGCTGCCGGATTCCGGCGCCCCTCCGGCATCGGTATCTTGCTCGGCATTCACATGCGCACCAGTTAGACACACCAGTACAGCGCAGACACGAAACAGACCATGGGCAGATATTTTCACAGTTAACTCCATTTATAAAAATGAAAAGAAGCGGGTAATCCAGAACGTTCAAGTCCGGATAATAGCACCGGAATCACGGGAAACTGTTCCAGCATACCATCAGGTCAAATTGACCAGCGCAGGATATGTCTGCTCCACTGAATCCAGCGACACGCCTGTACCCGGCGGAGAATAAGTCGTGTAGGCCGCAAGTTCAGACGGTGGCATGTCGCCTGCGATCGCGCCCAGATCAGACAGCCTCACGCCCTGTCGGACAAGATAAGCAAGATAAGTATGGCGTAGCGCCTGCAAGGTAACTTCATCCGGGTTTGCCAGGCCGGCATCATGCGCGGCACAAGACAGTAATGCACCAAGGTCGATTTTGCCAAGTGCCTCACCACTGCTGTCAGGAAAAACAGGAGAATCTGCCGACTGCTTTTCAGGCAGACACCCTGATAAAACAGCGGTAATGGCGGATGCGACAGCAATCTTTCTCTCATGCACCCCTCTAACAAAAAGTTCAGCAGAATCCAGATCGATATCCCCTGTCGTCATGGCAGACACTTCCTCCTCATTCAGCCCGGACAGCAGCAGCGTAATCAACAAGCGGGATTTCGTATCAGCCGCCTTGATCAGGTTCAACACTTCGGATACCGTCAACTCGCGATTCAACGGGTGTGCAAGAGCGGGTGCATCCTGCGCACCGGGCAGTTGATCATTTCTTACCTGATCCAGCGCAGGCGTTCCCGGCACATTAACAATAACCGGGTTTAATTGTGCCATACCAGAGTGCCTGCCAGGACGATTCAGAAAATCATAAAGCCCCAGCACCAGCAGCCCAAACAACACAGATCCGGCCACACTAAGACCGCTATCACGTAAATAATCAGGATACACCGGGCGCTCAGGCAAAAATGCAGGTTCTTTCACATCTATCTGCGGGTATTGGCGTTTGTGATCAACCTGATTCTTCAGCTGACGATTCTGCACCTCGCGATACAGTGTCTCAAGCTGTAACAACTCCTCTTGCAATGCCTCGTGTTCTGCAAACCGTGTCGTAAATTCCATGACCAGATGTTGTTGCTCATCCAGCTGAGCCTGCAGTCTAAGCACCGACTCGTGTGCAGTTGCCATATCCTGCTCAGCCGCGGCAAGCGTAATTTGCTGGCCTGCCGTCTGCTTCGCTGCTATCTCCCCGGCCAGCATATCTCGCTTTCTGACCAGTCCCTTGATTTTCGGATCGATTGCCATGTAATGTGGCGTAAACTCAAGCTCCAGCTCCTTGAGCTCTTCCTGGATCTCTACAAGACGCTGTTCAAGATTAGTCAGACTGTCTTTCCCATGCTCACTGACTACTGGTCGCCCTTCTTCAATAGCAGTCTTGATCGCACCCATTCTTGCCCGGGCCGCGACATCTTCTTCGTTGGCCTTGTTCAGGGAATCGGTCATGCCTGATAACTGCTTCAGCATACGGTTCTCGTTTCTTTCCATGGAAACGATGTCATAATCCTTGCGAAACTGATCCAGCTCCTGCCGTTTTTCTGCAACTTTCTCCCCCATCTCAGCAAGTTGCTGCTCCGTGTCCGAAATCTCGGACGCTGATTCTGCCGCAATAGAATCTGCATGCGCATCCTGGTAGACATTGATCCAGGTGTTGATCACGACGGGCAGGAGTTCTTTTTCCGGGCCTTGTGCTATCAGTTCCACAAGGTTGGTACTTTCAACCGGTACAGCCTCGAGCATTTCATCCAGGTCAGGCAGGGTAAGTCCGCCCACATCGGCCCGACCGTCTGCAGTAGACAACATTTCCAGCACCCTGGACAGCAGGCTGTGTCCGGCAAGGTACTGAAGTTCCAACTCAACATGCTGTGCATTGGAAACTTCGCCGCGGCGTTCGTTAATAAGGGGCGGTGTTACCAGCAAGGTCGCTCTGCTTTCATAAATGGCAGGACGCAAGAGAGTGTAGGACAGACTTATCAGCAGGCTGATCAGAACGACTGACAGGAAAATGCGTATCCTGCGCCTGTTACGTATGGCATCAGTACTGTCAATATCCGCATATTGTTCGGGAGAGTAGACAACATCAATTTGTTCATCCCTGTAAGAAGGCAGTCTGCGCATATGCTCATTTCACCATTGCTATTCAAATAACCACTGTTCATGTGTACCGGCATGCAGGGCATCAGATTGTCATGTACAGTTGCAAATCTTCACTCTATCCGCTGGATTATTTACTATAAGTCATCTTGGCAACCACCTCTACATAAACCAGAAAATGGTAGCGGCAGAATAGAATATATACATAATCGGAGAACCGCACTGCACAAGCACACAGATAATCATCAGCCACCGGCCAAACAACATACGCCGCTTCTGGTGATGGTCAATTTGCTACTGACACTGGGCTATATGGCAGGCATCTACTGGCTGTCATCAATACCCGGTGAAGCAGCCACGGAGAACGAACTCCTGTCCAGCATTATCCTGTGGACCCCGCCGGCCATTCAGAACCTGGCACACATTCCGTTATTTGGTGTCCTTGCCTGGCTGTGGTACCTGCCGCTTAGCGCCTGGATAAAAAACGACCGGCTATTATTCCGCACGACATTCCTGCTCACAACAGGCTTTGGCATAATGGATGAACTGCATCAGCTTACTGTTCCCGGACGCTACGCATCATTAACAGATATAGCATTGAATACCCTGGGAGCTGGATTCGCAGTATGGCTGATCTCCAGACCCGGGTGCACAACCCGTCAGTAAGCGGTCTGACAAATTTATGGTACAACCCGGTGCAAACATCAACGACTCTGCATAGCTTCCAGTTTGCACAGACATGCCAGCACCATCAATCCTGTGCCAACCTGGAACAGGGTCATCGTTGCATACCCCGAGACAAAATACATACCCAGTATTCTTGCAATACCTGCCCCGATAGCCAGCAGTACACCGGCGATCGCTGACACATTCCCCACAAGCCCAAGAATTCTCCCCATATTCCCCCCTCTCCCATGTTGACTTACAAAACAGCAGCCATTCAATTTGATGATTATCACACCGGTCGTATTCGAGTTTACCGGCTCCCTTGCGCCGATGTCCTGGCAATTGTCTTGCGTTGCCTCCAGCGCATGATTTTTTTACGCGCAAGATGTTGCAGTAACATTCCGGGTGGCATACGCAACCAGTGGGAACGTACATACAACAGCCATTGTGCAGCCGCACGCCTGCGCCGGGGGAAATCCGGATGCTCGGGAATCATCACAGCCTCAATCAAATTGTCCATCAAACGCAATATCGGGCCAGAAGGCGCACCCTCACCTGCTGCAGCCACCACCGAATCAGGTAATTCTGCAGCAAGCAAGCGCTTTGTATAACGCAGCGCATAAAACAGGGGCCTGAGCAATCCCTGTGAGCGTGCCCGTCCCACAAGTTTCTCCCAGAAATCTGCATGCTTGCCAAAATGCTGGAACAAATCAGCCAAGTCAACCAAATCACGCAGACCATTGATAAATTCACCGTCATGAAACAAGTGCACAGCACTGTGTAACACCATATCCACTGGCTGCAGCACTCGCAACCGTTTATCGGCAAGCGAAATGCTGTCCCGGAAGAGTTTTTCCGGATCCGGGTTGAGACGGCTGGTCAAGGGTGAAATCGTGTGATGAATATCTACTTCGAGGCCGCGTTCCGGGTGGCTCAAGGGGGGCAGTTCATGCATCCAGGTCCGATAATAACGCTGATCATATTCTTCCAGCTTGACGGACTCCCAGCCGTGAGCAAGCAGTGTTTGCTCGAAGCTGTCCAGTAACTCCCGAGGGACCAGTAAATCCACGTCCGACAGCAATCTGCCACGGGATGGTGGTAGTCCAGCGAGAATATAGGCACCCCCCTTGAGCAGTACCAGTGGCACATCATCGCCCTCCAGTGCTGCCAGTATCCGGTTGATTTCCCAGCGGGCCGTCCGCTGATAATGGGTAACGAATACCCGCGCAGCCTTAAAATGATCCCTGACACTGGCAGGTAATTGCTCCATTTCCCCGGCTTCGTCCACGATAACGGCAAGGCGTCCCAGCAGTCGGGTATGGCGGGCAACACGCAGCAGCAGGTCCCACTCCCCAGGCTCGAAACCCATCATCCGTCCGGGTTCACGCAAGGCCGTGAGCAGAATCCCTGTTCCGCGATAGCCATTTTTCCTGTTGGCCATCATGTATCTGTGAGCTGGTTCAATTTAATAATAGCCTCATCCAGATCACTGTATGAAAGAATGTAGCAATCACAGTGACGCACCAGTCGTGTCACAGCCTGAAAACCATGCAGTCCCAGCAACTGGTAGTTAAATGAATTATTGGCGAGCTTCAGGAAGGCCTGTGGCCGGGCAATCGGCTTCAGACTTAACGGGACCCCTGCCTGGTAGCGGGGGAATACCAGCCAGCCAGGCGGCGCGGTGATATGTGCCTGCGCCACACTGGCATCGGGTGTACGCAGGTGCGCAACGGTCCCTTTACGCGTCCCGTGAAAAGCTGGTCCGAATTCCAGGCCTGGTGCAAATTCACGGATGACATCAATCGACTTGTTCTTCAACGGTGTGGGACGCGGCAATGGCACCAGCAGTCCATCGTCAATCCTGACCAGTCCGAATTCATCCGAAAACAATCGCCAGCCGCGGCTCACCAGTGCCGCACACAAGGTACTCTTGCCACTTCCGGGCCAGGCCGGTAGCAACATCACTTTGCCGGCAGTCTCGACGGCGGCAGAATGCAGCATCAGGTACTGATGTGCCTGCATGGCAATGGCCCAGTTCAACCCCCATTCGAACAACGGGAAAGCGTGACTGAGGGGGTACGGGAGGAAAACTTCCTGCCCGTCCAGCAGGAGCAGGACTTGTGGTCTCCAGCGCCTGCGGATACCACCCGGCATTATTAGACGCACGTGGAAATCGGCAATGGCAGGCTCGGACACGACGGGAAAGCTGGCATAGAATCGCCGGAATTGCTGTGTAAAACCCTCGACCCGGGAGTGGATACGCACAGTGAACGGTCCCGTCTGAAGCAGGATACCCTTCCCTTCAAGACGCCGGGCAAGAGCCTCCCCTGGTAATTCGGCGAGATTCACGTGTCGGCTTTCTCGATCAGCCCTACGTTGTGTAATTGCCGCAACAGCCGCGCACTGTGTTCCAGTGATTGCTCATCACAACACTCACCGGATTCACTACAAAGAGCCTCCATCACCTCTCTGGCGGTGCCGGGACACGCTACCAGCTGTTGCAACACTCGTGCAGTCTGCTCCGCCAGCAGGTGAGTCTCTCCTGAACGTGCATCGTATAGCGCATGCTGCTTACCCCAGTTTTCCCAGTGGAGCTCCTGCTTTTCAGGTGCAACCCAGCGCGTCTCTGCTTCGGTATGTTCCGGACCATCCACGATGCCATCACCTGCCACTACTGTGTCCGGATCAAGAGTAAACGATATCAGCCAGCTGTAGAACCCCGGCAATGTTCAGACATCGGGAGATTACAATCAGAAGCCTGGATGCTTGCGCTACCCCAGGAGATTGAGGTTGGGATGTATCGAGGCCAAACAGGAGCCGGTAAGGGGGGAGTATCCTGGTGGAGCCGGCTGTACTGTCTGGATGATCGGATAGTAGAGCGCTGCTTCACCGGTGTCGTTGCCATACTCGTCGAAGTTCAGGAAGACGAGCAATGCCACATTATCGCCATTTGTTATGGTTGGGACCGGCAGGTTGCCCGAATATTCGGTGCCATCCTCATTGAAACACTGCCAGGCATCTGCCGGGTTTGGTCCGCCAGGTCCCGTCTCGGTACAGTAAATGATTTTTTCAGTCCCCTGGACATTCTTGGTAACTTTCTTTCCCATGACGCGGAGCCAGTGATCCTGGTTGGTTTCCAAAGCGTAGGCGTCAGGGCCAATCTCGGCCAGCGCGGCCCTGTTATCACGGGCAGTACATTGATAGGTACTTGCCATCGCCGCCGCCGCACCGCTCCGTATTGTCATAATCGCCGGTACAACTGCGGCTGATGCCTTGACAATCTTGCGGCGCTGTCTGGAAATATCCTTGTTTACCGCTACCCCGCCAGTCGGCAATTGCTTAACCACTGGCCTGTCATCCGTGTCTTTACTAGGCATTTAAATCCCCAACATACTGAATATACTCAGAGCAAAAACCCCTGGAGAAGAGCCTTACTCACTGAGAAACATCAACTTTTATTATGGCGCGCTGGAATTCTGACGCACGCCACTATAACCCCAGTCTAGCGCGAAATTACAAAAACGCAACCGGCCGCCATCACCAGATCATAACCTTCTGAATATTGTGGCTTTTAATCTATTTGGTAAGCCCCCCCGGAGATGTATTCAATGACCACACTTTTCATTCGAAATGATTTCCTGGCCACGTGCCCTGTCGCGATAACCAACCAAGCGATCAAAGTCACAACGATTTCCAGAGAATATATAATACTTACAACCAGTTGCAAAGGACGCGCGTACTAGTATTGATGACCGGTAAACCCATATGTATTTGCTGTGATAAAAAACTCGCAAGCGATTTTCTTTCTGAACCAGGGCAGTCAGGATAGACTGTGCTGTTCCCGGAATTAATAAAAAAACAAACCATGAATAATTACCCGGCAACTGTTTTGTGGAACAACCGATAATGGAAATCTACAAGCAATTCATGTTTGAAGCGGCACATCGACTCCCAAATGTGCCGGATGGGCACAAATGCGGTCGATTGCATGGCCATTCGTTCAAGGTAACCATTTATGTAAAAGGAAACGTCGATGAAGACAGCGGTTGGATCATGGATTTTGCGGATATCACAAAAGCATTCAAACCCATCTATGAACGACTTGATCATTACTACCTGAACGAGATTGAAGGTCTGGAAAATCCGACAAGCGAAGTGCTTGCCAGGTGGATCTGGCACGAATTAAAGCCTTCGTTACCTGGCCTGTCGAGGGTGGAAATTAACGAGACCTGCAGCAGCGGATGTATCTACGACGGAGATAATGAGAAGCCATAATCGGTCCATATGACTGACACCACTGCTACAGCTTTAATTAATAATGCTGTGTAAACCAGTCACCCCGACTTACGCCAGGTTCAACAGGATGTTAACCGTAAATCAACATCCTGAAACAATTACCTGTCAATTCAGGCCTGCCTTCTTTAACAACTCCCGCGCATACTCAATCGGAATCGCATAACTGATTCCGCTGGGTTTTGCGAGAACGTTCTCCCGTCCCTCTTTTACAAAGACCTTGTTTATAACACCGATGACCTCACCCGAATCAGGCTGATACAGGGGACTGCCACTGTTACCCGGATAGGCAGTAGCATCAAGCTGAAAGACAGTGTACGGACGTCGCAGACGCTTGATCTGCGCAGGGTCCAGCTGATTGGCCGAATTTGCCTGCATGGCAATAGGAACGATGGAACTTATGATCCCGCTATGGGTTACCGGATACAGACCAAAAATGATACCCAGTGGATAACCGGTAAACGCATATTCTTCACCTTCCCTGACACGGGAAGACTGCCCCAGTGTTAATGCCGGCAGGGGTTTACCCTCAAACTTGAGCAGTGCAAGATCATGCGCCTCATCTACTCTCACCTTCACCGCTTGACGAATGTCCATTTTTTTGTCTTTGCCGGCAAAGATCGCAAGATACTCCAGCTTGGCTGTATTAATCTTTTTTGGTATGACATGCGCATTGGTAATGACATAATTACCATCAGCGACGACAAAACCGGTACCAACAATTCTATGTGGAGGACGCCGGGTTTTTTGTACGGTGCCTACGCCAACAATGCTCGGCTTGACGCGATCTATAGTAGCCGGCAGATCGGCAAGACAGCCCCCTCCCGGTATAAGAAGCAACACAAATAGCCCAATCAGGCCCCAACTTTTCCCGCCAGATTTTCCTACATAAAAATACTGCATGGTTTCCCCATCCGGGTATTCAGAAAAATCACCGTTTAGCAGCCGCCAGGAGCACACCGGCATGGCAATAGAACTTCACGGCATACAGTAAAATATCTTGCTTCTGTCTCTATTGCGAACGGGCCGCCGTCGACACTTCCTGCTGGAAACTTGCCATACTGCAAGACGGCGGTCATCATAATAACCCTGGGCTTTCTCCAATCACCGAGATCAATCGCATGTGGGATGCACACAGTAGATCAACATCGTTGCAAGCCACACTGATAACTGGGCCCCTGAAATCATTTTGGCCATATCCTGAATGAGCGGTTGTACCTGCATGCTCAATGTCATTAGTATCTCGACAATGTCAGCTCGAACTCCTGTAACAATAGGAGACACCCCGCCAAGAAACAAGCCAGCCGGCTTGTCTCCGTTTACTGGAATCCCTGCCCTGCTGGCGAAAACAAGTACATGAATTTCTCAAGAATCGGCATTGTGATCGGCGTGACGGTTGCGGGACTGGTATTCATCACCATGCTCATCGAGAACTTACCTGGCATCCCCTACAATCTGCAGGAACTCGTGGCAGACCACAATCCGGTCATACAGGCCGTGCTGCTGTCGTGTACGCTGTATACGTTGTTTGGTATTCCCGCGGTGGTTGCACGACTCGCACAATTATCGAGCCGCACTCTCCTGATACTGCCAATCTTCCTGGTTGCAGAGACAGCGGTCTTATGGTTCTTCCTGCGCAACGCCGTGCCTGCCGAAAGCATACATGACATTCTGGGAAGCCCGGCGCTGGACTGGCCATGGGAATGGGAATACCTGTTTCGGCTGTCAGGACTGATCATTGGCTCTGGCACCATGCTCACAGGCTCCTGCCTCCTGACAACCACTTTACTCCACCCCAAACGTGAAGGCCAATATCGCACGCTTCTTACCTGGGTCATCTTGTCCGTGCCCCTGCTGGCGCTCTCTCACTGGATTGTCGTCGAGCAAACGGCGACGGACAACCTGACCGAGCTGATGGCCGGCGGGGGAAACTGGCAGGCAACGCTTTTTATTGCCCTTTGGATATTCGCTGCCGGACTGGCTGGCGGACTGGTTTCTGCGAGGCTGGTGACAAGCAAACCACCATTCCTTTTTGTAGTGGTGCTTGTGCTCCTGTCGTTCCCTGCTGCTTATGGCTGCCTTTGGCTGGGTCTTGAGCAGGAAGTGCATAAATACAACCAGGTTTTTTCTGCCCTGCAATTTTTGCTGAGTGCAGACCGCGTCAACCTGGCCGGCGGATTTGAATTGCTGGTTCGTTTCCTGATATTCCACTACGGGATGGTACTGCTTGTTGCCGTCTTTCAGTACCCCTTCTGGGCTTACCAGACCGAGCAACGAACAACCAGCAGCCCGCGTCATAAACTGAACATGCAGCGCAGGCGTTATAGCTTCCCGCCCGGTCTCGCCGCCCCGCTTGCCTATGGCTGCCTTGTTATCTACGGGACACTGTATCCCTTCGACGCCTGGCAGGTTTCCCGGGAAGGTACGTTTGCGGGAGTACTTACTTCCTGGCCTGAACATATCTCGCTGGCGGACGTCTTCAGCAATGCTGTGGTATACCTGCCATTCGGACTTCTCCTGGCAATACCGTTGCGGAAGAGATTCTCCACGGCATCTTGTATTGGCCTGGTCAGTACTGCCGGACTGTTACTGAGCTGGACACTGGAGTACCTGCAGTATTCGATTCCGTTCAGAAACACATCCAGCCTGGACCTGGGACTTAATATACTGGGCACCGCAACCGGCGCCGTTATGGCACTGGTGGCAAGTCCACAACACGTACTGGGTTATCGGCTACGGACTTTGCGAAATTCCTGGTTTCAACCCGGCCAAGGGGCCAACGTCGCGCTCGCCGCAACCGGATTGTGGATACTCGCATCGACCTTCCCGTTTGTCCCGTCAATCGACATCGGCAATCTTAAGCAAGGCATTGCACCCTTGTGGACGACCCTGCAGAACCCTGCCTCAATATCCCTCCAGCTTATTGTGGCCTACACTCTGTCTTTCTTCGGTATCGGACAACTTGTGATGCTTGCCGCTATCTCGGCATCACGTATCCGGGACGCCTACGTCGGACTGCTGATCATGGTCGTGTTCCTGGCCATTCCTGTTATGGAGCGATCACTGGAAGCAGAAACACTTGTGGCACTGCTTGCTGCAGTATTGTTGCTGTATACGCTCGGCACCGGGAAATCGAAACAGGCTTCCTTGCTGGCGTCCGCCGCAATCATTATTGCCTACATCGCCCAGAGCCTTAACATACCTGCCGGTGCAGTTGACGCACAGACCACGGCATTTAACTGGGTACCATTTGCAGGTCAACTAGGCAACGTTACCCGGGGACTCGCCGATATACTCGAGAACAGCTGGCCGTTCGCGGCGCTCGCCTATCTTGCCTGGAACTGGCTGGGGGGCAGGTATTACCGTACACCGGCAGCAGGCGCCGCCCTCGTGTTTCTGGCCGTTCTTGCCATCAACCTGCTGCAGCAGTTCATTCCGGGTCGCTACCCTGACATCACTGACGTCATCGTGGCAACCGCGGCCTGGCTGATCGCATGGCGCCTGCTGCGTAAACCAGCCGTAGCTGCTGCGACAAAACAGCCACAAGCAACAACAGGAAACGCAATCGAATCCCCGGGAAACAGGGATGAGACAATACTGCTTGTCACAGGTATTTTATTAGCCCTGCCGCTTGCCAGCCTGCTTCTGGGAGCTATCGTTCCCCGAGGCGGGGAATCGGGATCGCCGGGATACGATTTACCGGACCCGAGTGACCTACCCCCGGCGCCACTGACACAGTTTCACCACCAACATCCACGTCTGCCAGCACCGTCAGCGGAAGACATCGCCACACTGCGTTCACAGAATCCGGCCTACCTGAAGCAGCTTTCACGCAGTGCACAAGGCAGGCGCGGCAAAGCTAATGCTATCATCACGATGGCCTTAATCGAGCCGGGCTCGCAGGACATCAACTCGCTGCACAACCGGCTGCTCGCAATCGAATTCAGGGAACGCGCCAGTGGGGAGGTCAAGCAGGTTGTGCTGGCCTATGACTGGCTGTACCAGCAGTGGAGTCCGGAACAGCTGACGCAGCTGCGTTCAAAGGTGGCAGACGGTTGTGAGCATCTGATTCGCATCACGCGGGAACAGCGTCTTTCTCCATACAACGTCATTTTGTACAACACGTTGTTACAGGACCTGATGGCCTGCGCCATCGTACTGTACGACGATGACAGCCGGGGAGCCCCGGTTATGGCATTTACCTATGATCTTCTGAAAAACCGGGTACTGCCCGTCTGGCGGCAAGTAATGGGCAAGAGCGGTGGCTGGCACGAAGGCGGCGAGTATATCGGTATCGGAATTGGCAATGCGATCTATCAAGTACCAGCCATGTGGCGCAAGGCTACCGGAGAAGACCTGTTTATTTCAGAACCCGGAATACGCGGCTTTCTGGATTTCCTCATCTACAGGACACGCCCGGATAAATCACACTTCCGTTGGGGGGATGGCTCTCATTTTGATCGACTGATACCAGATCGAATTCCGCTGGCCATCGAATACCGACATGCCGCTGCCTACAGCATGAATGGCTGCCCCAGGCGCTTAGCACCCACATCATGGCCATGGGGACCGCTACCCGATAACAGCTTGTGTGATCCTGATGCTGTAAAACGTTTACCACTTGCCCGTTATTTCGACGGAATCGGAATGCTTGTTGCCCGCAGCGACTGGTCTCCCGATGCAACCTACGTCAGCTTTAAGGCCGGTGACAACTACTGGTCCCACACGCATCTTGATCAGGGTTCATTTACTATTTTTCAGGGCGGAGCACTGGCCATAGACAGTGGCGCCTATGGCGGGGGTGGCCATTACGGATCTGACCACCACATGAACTATGCCTACCAGACCATTGCGCACAACACCATCACTGTTTATGACCCGGATGATACGGTGCCTGCACCACGTGATGATGCACCCCGCCAGATTGCGAATGATGGCGGGCAAAGGCGCATCGGTTCCGGCTGGGGGATTGAAGCGGCCCCGATTGATCTGAATGAATGGATGCAAAAACGTGACATTTATCACACCGGAACAATGGAGAAGGTATTCATTGAAGATGACCTGGTGATAGCGGTTGCAGACCTGGCACCCGCCTATACGAACAGCATGTCCGGAAAGGGCACATTCTCTCATCGTACCCGGCGTGTAGAGCAGTTTATTCGCACCTTCGGCTATGACATAACGACCGGGGCCATACTGATATTCGACCGTGTCAAAGCCAGTAATCCGGATTTTCGCAAACGCTGGCTGCATCACTCCATAGAGAAGCCGGAGTTGACACCCTATGGCTATACAATAAAGGCTTCCGGGAAAGATAAGACAACCAGCCAAGGGACATCCCGACTGGATGCGCATGTCCTGTTGCCACGAAAACCCGACATCGCTGTCGTTGGTGGACCCGGCTT
>DAOVVG010000118.1 GCA_030632175.1 Gammaproteobacteria bacterium | reverse complement strand
TGCCTGATGCGCACATCGGTTTTCTTGCGCTGGACTGGGTGACGATGGGGCACCTGTTGTCCTTTCCGATGATAATGATCGGAGTAATATTTTTTGTATACGCCTACCGGCGTAGCGACGGAAAAATTAGTTGGTGATGTTTGTCCGCCACCGGCATGTGATGGGTACGCTGCGCTTTACCCATCCTACGTCAATAATCGTCAGGTAGGATGGGTAAAGCGCAGCGTACCCATCAAGCATTGCCACAGAGTCAGGTAGGATGGGTAAAGCGCAGCGTACCCATCAAACACATAGAAATTAAAGATATTTATCAGATAAAAAACCATGAAACAATATCTAGACCTGATGCGCCACGTGCGCGACCACGGTACCCGCAAGGAAGACCGCACCGGTACCGGTACCGTCAGTGTGTTCGGTTACCAGATGCGCTTTGATCTGGGTGCGGGTTTCCCGCTGGTAACCACAAAGAAATGCCATCTGCGCTCTATCATCCATGAGCTGTTATGGTTTCTGAAAGGCGATACCAATCTGCGCTATCTGCGTGACAACAAGGTGACCATCTGGGACGAATGGGCTGACGAGAACGGTGATCTCGGGCCGGTATACGGGTATCAGTGGCGTTCATGGCCGACCGCAAGCGGTGGCAGTATCGACCAGATCAGCCAGGTGATTGAACAGCTTAAAAATAATCCGGATTCGCGTCGGATTATTGTGAGCGCCTGGAATGTTGCGGACATCGAAAACATGGCGCTGCCGCCGTGCCATGCCTTTTTCCAGTTTTATGTCGCCGATGGCAAGCTGTCCTGCCAGTTGTATCAGCGCAGTGCGGATATTTTTCTGGGCGTGCCATTCAATATTGCCTCCTACGCGTTGCTGACCATGATGCTGGCACAGGTCACCGGTCTTGAAGCCGGCGATTTTGTACATACCTTTGGTGATGCACACCTGTATCTGAATCACCTGGAGCAGACCGAATTACAGTTGTCGCGTACGCCACACACGCTGCCCGTCATGCACATTAACCCGGCAGTGGACGACTTGTTTGCCTTTAGCTATGAGGATTTCGAATTGCAGGGATACGAGGCGCACCCGCATATAAAAGCCCCGGTTGCAGTTTAGAGTCCCCGATAGGGGGTCAATACATCCCCCAGCCTTTAAAAAGTGAATCCCTTCTCCTTTATGCCCGGCGCCTAATCGGGTACTTCTGGAGAGGGCCAGGGAGAGGGGATAAAAATAAAGCAATTACCCAATTCTATTCCCTCTCCCCAGCCCTCCCCCTGAGGTGGAGGGGGTAAAAACGGCCACATTGTCGATAGAGCACCTTATGAAAATATCAATTATCGTCGCCATGGACACCAACGGTGTCATCGGCCGGGACAATGAACTTCCCTGGCACCTGCCGGCTGATTTACAACATTTCAAAAAGACCACCATGGGCAAGCCGATTCTGATGGGACGCAAGACCTGGGAATCTATCGGGCGACCACTGCCTGGTCGTACCAATATTGTTATAACCCGCGATGCCGGCTATCAGGCGCAAGGTTGTGTGGTGGTGAATTCAATTGACGCTGCGCTTGATGCTTCATTGGCGGCGGCCGGCGAGCAGGATGAGGTTATGGTGATCGGCGGTGCCGAGTTCTACCGGCAGGTGTTGCCACGCACGGACACACTTTACCTGACGCGTATTCACGAAACGTTCGAAGGTGACACGGTGTTTCCGGAACTGAATGCTGCCGACTGGTGCGAGACTGAACGCAGTGATCAGTCGGCGGATGAAAAAAATCCGCATGACTACAGTTTTATCCGGCTCGAGCGGGTTAATCCTGTCGGATAACCTTATCCAGGTGTCTGTCGTCCTGAACAGGGCAGGCCGAACCATTGCGGTGTCGTATCAAGGCGCAGGGCCGTCAGTTCTCCACCCCATAAGCAGGCGGTATCCAGCGGAAAGATGCCGGGATCGTCGCGCTTGCCCAGGGTCGACCAGTGGCCAAAGACAATATTCAGATCCCTGCTTTTCCGGTCCGGCAGTTCGAACCACGGGCGGTATTCCGGCGGTTGGCTGCCTGGCGGTCCCTTGTATTTAAGCGCGAGGCGGCCCTGATCGTCACAGAAGCGCAGTCGCGTCAGGCAATTCACCGTAAATCGCATGCGCTTCCAGCCGCTCAGTTTGTTTGACCAATGGCGGGGCTTGTTGCCATACATGTGCTCAATGAAATCGACGACGTTGTCACCGCGCAGGGCGCTTTCCACTTCGTGTGCGCACTGTTGGGCGAGTGCCAGGTCCCACTGCGGCGGCAGGCCGGCGTGTATCATGGTGTAGCCAAGCGTGTCATCGTGATGCAGCAACGGTTGCCGGCGCAGCCAGTCGATCAGTTCGTTACGGTCGGGAGCACGCAGGATGGCATCCAGTGTATGGTCATCCGGGTTGATCGGATAGCCATGGGCTGCCGCGATTAAATGCAGGTCATGATTGCCGAGAACGCTGGCAGCACGGTCGCCCAGACCCTTGATGAAACGCAAGGTCTCCAGAGATTTCGGTCCCCGGTTAACCAGGTCGCCGGCAAACCACAGCTGGTCATGTTGTGGATTGAACTGGATCAGCTCGAGCAGTGACTGCAGTTCTTCATAGCAGCCCTGGATATCGCCGATGGCGTAGACGGCCATATTGCCGGGAAAAACTGTTAGTGCAGGGTGCGCGGAATCGCGAGAGTGAAGGGCGGTATTTCAGCATCAAATTCATCACCGTTATCGGTGACCATCTGATAGGTGCCCTGCATGCTGCCAACGGGCGTGGTAATCATGGCGCCGCTGGTGTACTGGAAACCCTCACCGGGTTTCAGGTGCGGCTGCTCACCGACAACCCCTTCACCTTTTACTTCCTGAATATTGCCGTTGGCATCAGTGATCTGCCAGTGGCGCGATAACAGCTGGGCTGCTTCGCCGCCCTCATTGCGAATGGTAATGGTGTAGGAAAAAACGTAACGCTCACTCTCGGGCTCAGACTGCCCTTCAACGTAGTCCGTCTCTACTTCAACCGTGATGTGATGTTCCTTCTGGGTATCCATTGTCATAGTTATCAGTTTGCCAGATTCTCTGGTGCCAAGGATACCCTCTCTACCCTGAAGTGACAAAATAATGACTTCTATTGCCCTGAAAACAGGACTATTTTCTCCGGGTCAGCCCCACGTTTCCGAAATGCTGTCTATAGTTAACAACAGCTGTTGCGTCGATAGAAACAGGTTTGGAGGGTGTAATGTATCTCATAATAAAAGATAACGGTGATTTGGTGGAGGTGCTTGATATTTCAGCGCTAGTGGACCCATGTCGGGACGAAATGCCGGGTAGATATCCGTTGGGCAGGGGCAGGCAGACCGCGGTGGTGCTGAAAAAGACAGCCTTGTCATTTCCGTCGGGCGGTGCCTTGCCCCGTCGCTGGCTGGACCCCGGGTGTATTGAATAAGCATCTGTAATTTAACAATAAAATATTAATTGTTCGCGGTCTTCACTGCTGCGGCACGGTGTTTCTGTTGCTAATCAGGGTGCGGGGAAATCCCGAAAATGTGAACGGGTACTCAGAAGTCCTTGTCGATGTTGTTCACTATATATTCAACCCTGCTGTTTCAAGGTGGTTGGAACACCGGACAGCAAGTACCGACTGATGAGGCCGTCATGTTAAGAAGAAAGCATTTTTTCCGGAAACCGGACCCCTTGATGCTCATGACCCTGCTGGTGAGTCTGGGTGTGTTCATGACCACCGCCGTGGATGCCAGCGAGAGCTTTTTCAGTAACCCGAACCTGCCGGATTTGATTAATGGCGATATTACTCTGTCAGCAGTAGGCCATCGCGGCGCCGGTGTCCATATGTCTTTCCAGACGCCCGCCACAATAATCAAGGAAGAGCAGCACGACTATTGGAACGGCACTCACAGTACACCTGCACCGGATATTTTTCTGTCGGTGCGCATTCCCTGGTAGCCTGTTTGTCCCCCGTCTGTCCCCGGCCTGTCGTGTACCCGAAGTTAACGTCTCGGCCTCACTCCTGAAACACTCCATCTCTCTTTCTTTCCAGTCTGCCTGATTTATGGTCGGGTAATGTGTTTGCTACATTTGTCCGCACAATTTATCATGGCTTTATTGCTATACCGGTTTGTAGCATTATAAGAAGATCGTCAGGCGAACAGATGCGTCTTGCCTGACAGGGACAGTATTTCGTTCCTGGTTACTACAAACCTGGTAAAGAGAGATGACAGAATCATCGGAAACCGGTTCATCCTCCCCGGTGCCTTTCCTGGCAGCTGTTGACCTCGGCTCGAACAGTTTTCATATGAAGGTGGTGCGTTCCCTGGGCGATGAGCTTGAGGTGGTCGATCGTATTCGCGAGATGGTCAGATTGGCATCGGGTCTTGATAAAGATGTGAACCTCACTGATGAAGCAATTGAACGGGCGTTAAAATGTCTGTCCCGCTTTGGTGAACGATTGCGGGACATTCCCGGGTCACAGGTGCGTGTGGTCGGTACCAATACCCTGCGTCGTGCCGGCAATGCACGTGAATTCATGCGCCGTGCGCAGCAGGTACTGGGCCACCAGATAGAAATCATCGGTGGTCAGGAAGAGGCGCGGCTGGTCTACCTGGGGGCTTCCCACAGCGTCAGGCGCATCGAAGGCCGCATGCTGGTCGTTGATATTGGTGGCGGCAGCACCGAACTTATTATCGGTGAAGGATATCAGCCCCGGCACCTGGAAAGCCTGTTTATCGGTTGTGTGAGCCTGAGTCTCAAATATTTCAGCGACGGGGTGATCACCCGGAAAACCATGCAGAAGGCGGTGACTGCTGCACGCCTCCACCTGGAGCCGATGGAAAAGGCCTATCGGCGTATCGGTTGGGAAATGGTAATCGGTTCGTCCGGCACTATTCGCACGGTAGAGAGGGTTGTGGTCAGCCAGGGCTGGAGTGACGATGGTATTACGCCGGAGGCTCTCGACAGTTTGCGTGCTGAGTTGATAAAGGCAGGCAGTACCGATGCGCTGGACCTGAAGGGACTGGGCAAGGACCGGTTGCCGGTTTTCCCGGGCGGCGTGGCGGCGTTAATCGCCGTATTCGAGGGCCTGAAGATAAAACGCATGTGGTCTTCTGATGGTGCGCTGCGGGAAGGTTTGTTGTATGACCTGATCGGGCGAACTGAACATGACAGCGTGCGTGAACAGGCTGTTTATACCATGACAGCCCGTTACCAGGTTGACCTGGAGCAGGCAGCACGTGTCGAAGCGACAGTGAATTACTGTTTTTCCCGGTTGGCACCCGGCTGGAAATTAAACAGAAAGGGATATTACCGGCAATGCCTGGTGTGGGCAGCGCGCTTGCACGAGGTTGGCCTTGCAATCGCGCACGGCAAGTATCAAAAGCACGGCGAATACATTGTGCGAAATTCGGATATGCTGGGTTTTACACGCAACGAGCAGCAAATAGTCGCCACCCTGATACGTGCGCATCGTTACAAGTTTCCGGTAGCTGTCCTGGATGAGCTGGGAGAGCTGCTTGCAGAGCCTGTTATGCGTCTGTGTGTGATGTTGCGCATTGCCGTGTTGTTGCAGCGCGGACACAGAGACGAAGTGCTGCCGGATATCGTGATGCAGGCCAGTGGCGACACTGTTGTGCTGCAATTTCCGAAAGGCTGGCTGGAACAGCATGCACTTACCCGGGCAGACCTGGAACAGGAAAAGAAGTACCTGAAGGCTATAAATGTAATTCTTGAGTTTGAGGAGTAATCTCAACCGGGTGCCGCTAGCAGGGTCCTGACAACTTCTCCAGCAAGATATTCTGTGCGATGCGCGGCCTGGCGTTACCCGGCTTGTTGCGCTTGTAACTGCCGTCACTCTGTAGCTGCCATGATTGCGTGTTGTCGGACAGGTAGGGTAACAGTCCCTCCTTGAGTACCTTTTCACGCAGTAGCGGATCAAGTACCGGAAAGCAGACCTCGACGCGCGAGAACAGGTTGCGTTCCATCCAGTCCGCGCTGCCACAATATATTTCATTGTCGCCATCGTTGTTGAAGAAAACAATACGTGTGTGTTCGAGGAAGCGGCCGACTATTGAACGTACCTGTATATTTTCGGACACGCCGGAAATGCCGGGGCGCAGATTGCAGATGCCGCGGATGATCAGTTCAACCTTTACGCCCGCCTGCGATGCTTCGTACAGTGCCCTGATGATTTCCTTTTCGGTGATGGCATTCATCTTGGCGATAATGCGCGCCGGTTTTCCCTGGCGGGCTATATCGGCTTCCCTTGCGATCAGTTGCAGCAGGGTCTTGTGCAGGGTGAAGGGCGACTGCAGCAGTTTCTTGAGCCTGGTTGCCTTGCCCAGACCGGTGAGCTGTTGAAACACCTTGTGGACATCCTCACCGATTTCCTTGTCACAGGTGAGCAGACCAAAATCCGAATAGACGTGCGAGGTGCCGGCATGATAATTACCCGTACCGAGATGCACGTAACGTCGTAATATCCGTCCTTCGCGCCGCACAATCATCAGCATCTTTGCATGTGTCTTGTAGCCAACCACGCCGTAGACCACGTGCACGCCAACATCCTGAAGCTGTGTTGCCACGGCTATATTGGCCTCTTCATCGAAGCGTGCCCGCAGCTCAACCACCACGGTTACTTCCTTGCCGGCCTTGGCCGCCTCGATCAGCGCCTGGGTAATGGCTGATTCGTGACCGGTGCGATACACGGTTTGCTTGATGGCGAGGACTTTCGGGTCCCTGGCCGCTTGCTGCACCAGCGCCAGTACCGGGGCAAAAGATTCGTAGGGGTGATGCAGCAGAATATCGTTGCGACGAATGGATTCGAACACGTCGCCATGACTAAGGCGGCGGGGGATGCCCTGTTTAAAAGCCGGGTACTTCAGTTCAGGCCGGTTGACCAGGTCATGGACGGCCAGCAAGCGGTTCAAATTCACCGGACCGTTTACCTGGTAGAGATGGTCCTCATGCAGGCCAAATTTCTCCAGCAGGAAGCTGGCCATATCCGGTGTGCAGTTGTCGGCAACCTCCAGGCGCACGGCATCAGCGAAGCGACGTGCCGGTAACTGCCCTTGCAAGGCACGCAGCAGGTCATCCACTTCCTCGTCGTCGACAAACAGTTCGCTGTTGCGGGTTACCCTGAACTGGTAGCAACCGGTCGGTTTCATACCCGGGAACAGGTCACCCACGTAGGTGTGAATAATCGATGACAGGAATACATAATCGTTAGGGCCCCTGGAATACTCATTGGGCAGTTTGATAATGCGTGGCAGCGAGCGCGGTGCCTGT
>DAOVVG010000154.1 GCA_030632175.1 Gammaproteobacteria bacterium | reverse complement strand
CTGGTGCCTGCTATTGCACAGGACGCTGCCGATGGCAGGATTCTGATGATGGCATGGATGAATCGTGAAGCACTGAGTCTGACCGCTGAACAAGGATTTGTGGTGTACTGGTCACGTTCCAGAAAGAAACTCTGGCACAAGGGTGAAGAATCGGGTCACCAGCAAAAAGTCAGCGAGATTCGCCTCGATTGTGACAATGATGTTGTCGTGCTGCAGGTGGAACAATGTGGCGGCATTGCCTGTCATACGGGCAGGCGCAGTTGCTTTTATCAACGGCTTGAAGAGGGTCGCTGGGTGACGATCGACCCTGTGTTGAAAGACCCGGAATCAATTTATGGCAAGCGCTGATGCGCTTTCCTGATAATTGCAGGTAAGTAAATGTGAGTGATACATTGGAAAAACTGGCTGAGGTTATAGAGGCGCGCAAGACAGCGGCAGCTGATGAGTCCTATGTGGCCGGTTTGTTTGAAAAGGGTATGAATACCATTCTCAAAAAGATAGGTGAGGAAGCAGCAGAAACGATCGTTGCCGCTAAAGAGGATGATGACACGCAACTGGTTTACGAGACAGCTGACCTCTGGTTCCACACGCTGGTGATGCTGTCTGCACGAGGGCTTGGTCCCGAAGATGTGCTCGCGGAGCTTGAGCGACGTTTTGGTCTGTCAGGACTGGCAGAAAAGGCAGCTCGGGACAGTTAGATTATTTTAAAAACATATGCAATTTCCTGTGTGTTGACACAGCTGGAGAGAAATCATGGGTATTAGTATTTGGCAATTGTTGATTATTCTGGCCATTGTGCTGGTGTTGTTTGGTGCAAAGCGCCTGAAAAATGTTGGCTCTGACCTGGGTACGGCCATTAAGGGCTTCAAGCAGTCCATGAGTGACGGCGAGGATGACGTTAGCGGTGACAAGAGTCTTGAGGACAAGGATGGCGGTAACGTCATTGATGCCGAAGTCACGCGACACGATAAGGACAAGGTCTGACAGATCTCACTGTAAACAGCATTTCGCCAGCGCCATTATGTTCGACATCGGTTTCACAGAAATTATTTTTATCATGGTAATCACGCTGCTGGTCGTTGGGCCGGAGCGATTGCCACGCATCGCGCGTGCTGCCGGATTGTGGGTAGGCAAGCTGCGCGGCTTTGTGTCCTCGGTGAAGGCCGATATCGATAAGGAACTGGCTACAGAAGAACTTAAAAAAGTACTTGAAAAACAGGCGTCTTCACCAGAACTTGAGGAGCTGGTAGATACCATGACCGGTATTCCGCTACAGGCAGGAGAACGGTCTGCAGCTGCATCAGCGAAAATAAAGCCCGCCGTTACGCATTCGGCAGAGTCCGGTACGGATGAAAAACCGGACTAGCCAGGATCCGGAAATGCCGGAGCTGGATGAAACCGAGCAGCCGCTGCTGTATCACCTGATAGAACTGCGCGATCGTCTGTTGCGGATGGTGCTGGTAGTAGCGGTGTTGTTCGTAGCGCTTGTGCCTTTCTCAAACACCCTGTTTTCACTACTGTCCGGCCCGTTACTGGCGCATATGCCTGAAGACGGCAGTATGATTGCTATTGAAGTCGCATCCCCGTTTCTGATTCCTTTCAAGCTGACATTGTTCCTGGCGGTTTTTATAGCCATTCCCTATGTGTTGTATCAACTGTGGTCATTTGTTGCGCCAGGCCTGTACCGGCATGAGCGTCGCCTGGTGGTGCCGCTGCTGGTATCAAGCACAGCACTTTTCTATGCCGGTGCGGCGTTTGCTTATTTCGTGGTTTTCCCGCTGGTGTTTGCATTTTTTACAGCGGCGGCACCGGAGGGTGTGTCGGTGATGACGGACATCAGCCGTTATCTGGATTTTGTCCTGACCCTGTTTTTTGCATTTGGTGCCGCATTCGAGGTGCCGGTCGTGACCGTATTGCTGATCTGGACGGGCATGACAACACAGGCGGCATTGCGGGAGAAACGTCCTTACGTGATTGTCGGGGCTTTTGTACTTGGTATGGTGCTAACTCCGCCGGACGTGATATCGCAGACATTGCTTGCGGTACCTGTATGGCTGCTGTTCGAGCTGGGCCTGTATTTTTCCGGCTGGTTTGTCAGCAACAAGGAAGCCATGGATGCTGAAGCAGTGTCGTCTGATTACACGCCAATGAGCAATGCGGAGATGGAAGCGGAACTTGACCGTATGGAGGATGAGGACAAGCCGGACAGGCCCTAGTTCCTGGCAATGACGGACTTGAGCGGTATATCTTCTGGCGTATCTTCCACGATGCAGTAGTCGACCGGGTTACTGTTGAGAGCAATTTCAATAGGTTCCGGCCTGGCGATGATATAGCCCTGTGCATAGTCGACGCCCACCTCGCGTACGGCCGCAAGAGTTTCCTCGTCTTCAACAAATTCAGCAATAGTCTTGATGTTCATGGTATGACCAATCTGGTTAATTGCCCGTACCATGGCGTGATCAATGTTGTCTCTGACCATGTTTTTTACAAAGCAACCGTCAAGTTTCAGGTAGTCAACCGCCAGATTCTTAAGATAACCGAACGAGCTCAGGCCAACACCAAAGTCATCCAGTGCAAATCTGCATCCCATTTTACGCAGCGTTGAAATCAGTTTTGAGGCGTTGCAGAGATTGGCAATAACAGCGGTCTCGGTAATTTCAAAGACCAGTATCTCCGCAGGCACGCCGCTGCTTTTTATTTCATCCACAAGAAAGTCCATGAAGCGCTCGTCTGAAAGGGACTGGCCTGACAGATTTATGCAGCAGGAGCTTACGCGCTTATGAATATGGACATCGCTCTGTATCAGCATATGAAATGTATTTGTAACAACCCAGCGATCAATCGAGGGCATTACCTGGTAGCGTTCGGCCGCCGGTATGAATGATCCGGGACCGACTACCCTGTTATTGTCGTCCAGCATGCGGATCAGTACTTCACCGTGGATGGTGCTTTTCTCTCCCGGCTTTCGAGACAGCTTGGCGATTGGCTGGAAGAACAACCTGAAACGATTCTGGTCAAGTACGTCCTGAATGCGCTGTACCCATTGCATCTGGCCAAACTGCTTGAGCACGGCCTCATCATTCGGCTGGTAGATGTGTATGCGGTTTTTACCCTGATCCTTTGCCACGTAGCAGGCGGAATCTGCAGCGCTCAGTATATCGCTGAGTGTGCCACTGTCGCTGGTGATCGAGACCAGCCCGATACTGACACCGATCCTGAAGGATGTGTTGTCCCAGACAAAGCGGAAATCTTCCACGATCTGACGAATCGTTTCGGCCAGCTTCTCTGCTTTTTCGATCGTGCATCCTTCCAGCAGCACACCGAATTCGTCGCCACCAAGCCGTGCGAGAGTATCTGCCTCGCGCAGCTCCATGCGCAGCTTGACGGTCAGCTGTTTAAGCAGTTCATCGCCTGCGAAATGGCCACTGGTATCATTTACCACCTTGAAATTATCAAGATCAAGATAGCAGAGGGCATGACAGACGCCCTCGTCGCGTACATTCTGGATGGCCAGCTTTATACGGGTTTCAAATTTGCGACGGTTTATAAGGCCGGTCAGGGGGTCATGTGTCGCCTGGTAGGACATCTTCTTTGCCAGCCCGCGCAATTCGGTCACGTCGTGGAATACCAGGACCACACCGGAAATATCTGCATTCGAGTCACGAATGGGCGAAGCATTGACTTCTACGGAGAGACGCTGGTTTCTGTAGCGATGGATCAGTAGCAAGTGGCCGGCCAGCATGGCACTTTCCCCCTGCTGCAGACACAGTGCTGCCGGATCAGGGGTTGGTTTAAGGGTTTTCTCATCAACAACCTTGAATACCTTCAGTATGGGATTGCCACGGGCATCCTCAAGTTTCCAGCCGGTCGATTGCTCGGCGACTGAATTCATATATTCAATATTACCGTTCAGGTCTGTGGTGATTACGCCATCGCCGATGGAACCAAGCGTGACCTGTGCTCTTTCCTTTTCCTGGTGCAGCGCTTCCTTGGCCTGTTTGAATGCAGTGATATCGCGAATGGTTCCTTCAATGCCAATCACTTCGCCCTGGCCGTCATATTTATAATGCGAGTTCTCTGAAATCCAGATTTCCGAGCCGTCACAGTGTTGCAGTCGAGTTTCGAAATGTTGCAGGCGGCCGTAGTTGACATCAAGTGAATGTTTTAGTTCGTCATGATCGCTGTCGCAGACATAGAAGTCCTTGATATTTTTATTAACCACCTCGTGTATCTCGTAACCGAGCAGCTGATTGATTGACGGGGTTGTCCAGAGTACGCAACCGCTGATATCCGTTTGATAAATGGTGTCCTGCATACTGTCGAATATGGAACTCATCCGCTGTTCTGAACTACGTGATCGTTCTTCCGCCTGTTCGCGCTCGTGCATGTGTTCCTGGAGCTTGGTGTTCATTTCTTCAGCGTATTTTTTTGCGTTTTCTGCAGACTCACGTGTTGCAACGAGATTTTTAATCAGTTCGGTGTTATGGGATCCAAGGCTGAAGGATTTTGTCAGGATGTTGCGCATGGCCCGGGAAGAAAACAGCATGACTGCTGCAAAGATTACGGCAAGTGTTCCAAGTGCAAGCGACAGCGTATCGCCACGGTAGAAAAATAATGCTGTAACAGGCAGTAGCGCCGGAATGACGAAGGCACTGATGGTCCTGGGCGATGACTGCATCGATACATAGGCAGTCAGTGACATTCCCGCCACGGTTACCAGTACAAAAATCTGCTGGGGTAATTCACCATAAACGGCTGCAATTACACCGAGCGATCCCCAGCATAAACCGGAAGCGGTTGCACCGGTAATGTACTGTTGTCCCCATACGTCGATATTCTTGCTGTTGTCTTCATAATTGTTGCTGGATATAAACAGCGAACGGCCACCGATACTGACAACAACAGCAATGCTCCATGTGATCAGTAATTCATGGGGTACGGTATTCCAGAAAACTGTGGCGACAATGGCGGCGACCAGCATGCTGATGATCAGTTCGGTCTGGACTTGCTGCTGTAGCATCTGAACCTGGTCAGCACGGAATTGCCAACGGTTCATTGTCCGACGTTCGGTAAGAGGACTTGCTGCCGCGCCGGTTTCTGGCGCTTTACGCCCTTTTAACCAGTCGGAGTCTTTGTCGCCCTCGTAATCTTCGTACATTTTTCTGATGCGTCCTTCGCCGGGTAAATTGTATGAAGTGGCTGTTATTGCCTGATGCGCACCCCATCTGATGCAAACTGCCTCTCTGACTCAATCGGGCTGGAGTAGCTAAACTTTAGTGTTGAAAACTGAAATTATTCTTTTTTATTCAGTGGATTAGATGCACAATGAGATATGTTATTTTGATAAACAGATTGAAAACATGTGGTTATATGTTAAGAGCAGGAAAATTAAGGACGATGGTGGCAATGTTGATTGATTTACGCAGAGATAACGGATTGACGTGAAGTGATAGCGTTCGGGCACGGTATTTCAGCTAGTGTATGCATTGGCCGATTCCCGTGAAGGCGTTAGTATCAATATGATAGGCGGGTCTCGACCGGGCGTGCACTTGAAGCAGAGCGATTTTCGATTGTAGATATTGAGTAGATATATAACAGAGAAATAACACTATGGCATTTCCAGATGTACGATTAAATTACCCGCTGATTTGTCTGCTGGTCATGATGGCGTCGGCCGCCCCTGCAACGGCCGCAACGACCTGCATGGATGAATATCTTGCCAACCAGATTGTCGATCTCCGTCTGCAAACGGATCTCGGGGGGGTCGATATCCGACTGCGGGGTGATGTCGCTCCGGTAACAGTGGAAAATTTCTGTAACTACGTGGATGACGGTGATTACGACGGGACTTATTTCCACCGTAATATCACCGGATTTGTTGCGCAGGCTGGCGGGTTTAAATTCAATCCGGATAATGGACCATTTTTTGGGGGGGGTAAGACTGAGATTCCAAAGGATAATCCGATAAACAATGAGGCAGGAGCACCGGGGGCGCTGTCCAATATTGCGGGCACCCTT
>DAOVVG010000310.1 GCA_030632175.1 Gammaproteobacteria bacterium | reverse complement strand
TGTCGGTCCGATGGCTGCGCTCATCATCGGTCTTGTTGCCGGTGTGGTGTGTTACGTCGCGACCGCCTTTATCAAGCGTACGCTGAAAATCGATGATTCACTCGATGTGTTCCCGGTCCATGGTGTCGGCGGCATTCTTGGTACGCTCTGTGCCGGCCTGTTTGTGGGTACGCTCGGCGGTGTTGGTCTTGCAGAAGGCATGACGGCCAGTGGCCAGGTCTGGGTGCAGTTTATCGGTGCGGCATCGACTCTTGTCTACTGCGCGGTACTGACCTGGATCATTCTCAAGGTCATTGATATTGTGATTGGTCTGCGTGTCACTGGAGATGAAGAGACCGAAGGTCTGGACATCGCGTTACACGATGAGACGGGTTATAACCTGTAGTTTCGGGTTTAACGCGGTAATGAAAACGGGCGCCTCGGCGCCCGTTTTTTTCGCGGACACGGTCCGCTCCTACAGGTGCTTCTATTAGCGTAGGAGCGGACCGTGTCCGCGATGGGTTTAGCGGCGGTCAGCCTCTACAGGGATTTATGCGACCCGTCGCAAAACGGTTTGTCACTGCTGTGTTTGCAGCCGCATAACCAGACCTTGACAGTTTCCGTAATTTCGAACTTCACCGGTGTAAATTCTGTATCCTTGTGCGAACCATCGCAGAACGGTTGATTCTGTGACTTGCCACAGGCGCACCACCAGTAGCTGCCGGGTTCCAGTTCCAGGGGATACGCTGCTTTTTGTGCGATGACGGGTTCTGACATAATAACCTCTGATGTGATTGGGGAGTGTTCGTGAGTAAAGCACCGCCGTTATTGCAAATCAACAGGCTGCGTCGCCTGATGATCGGGCCGGTGAGCCTCGTGCTTGATGAAGGTGATTGCCTGTGTATTTCCGGTGCTTCAGGCAGCGGCAAGTCACTGTTGTTAAGGGCCATTGCCGATCTTGACCCGCACGAGGGGCAGGTGTTGCTGCAAGGCGTGCCGGCCGAGGCGATTGCGCCGGAGGTATGGCGATCACGGGTTGGCTTGCTGCCCCCGGAAAGCAGCTGGTGGTTGCCGCGGGTGAAAAATCATTTCCGTGACGATATGCCGCTGTTGCTGGAACAAATAGGCATGTCCGACAGCATCCTGGAACAACCGGTAGCACGGCTTTCAAGCGGCGAGCGGCAGCGGCTGGCACTGATGCGCCTGTTATCACACCGGCCGCAGGTGCTGTTGCTGGACGAACCCACGGCCAACCTGGACCCCGTAAACACCCGGCGTGTTGAATCCATGATTACCGGGTATCGTCGTGCGCACAAGGCGGCAGTCATCTGGGTGAGTCATGATGTTGAGCAGGTGATGCGCGTTGCCAACCGCTATTATGAAATGAGCAAAGGTGAGTTGCAGCCACAGGAGATCGAGGGGCAGCAATGGTTGAGTTAAACACGATCGATTTATTGATAGCGGCCATGCTGGTGGTGGTGCTTGCGCTGATGTCGATACGGTTGCAGTCAAATATAAGCCGGCAACTGATCATTGCTGCCGTCAGGACCGCGGTGCAGCTGACCCTGATCGGGCTGGTTCTAAAGGTGCTGTTCGAGAATGTCACGCTCGGCTGGGTCGCCCTGATGGCGTTCTTTATGCTGTTTGTCGCCGGTCGCGAGGTGATGATGCGACAGGAGCGTCGTTTCAAGGGCTGGTGGGGTTATGCAGCCGGCACCTTTTCCATGTTCCTGTCGTCATTTGCAGTTACCGTGTTTGCGCTTGTCGTGATCCTCGGGAATGATCCCTGGTATGCACCGCAGTACGCGATACCGTTACTGGGTATGTTGCTGGGCAATACCATGAACGGTATTGCGATTTCGATGGACCGCTTGACGCACGCGGCATGGGAACAACGCCATATTATTGAAGCGCGCCTGATGCTGGGGGAAACTTCGGATGAGGCGATTTCTGAATACCGGCGGCAGGCGGTTCGCAGTGGCATGATCCCGATCATTAACGCCATGGCAGCGGCGGGCATTGTCAGCCTGCCGGGTATGATGACCGGCCAGATACTCGCCGGTGCGCTGCCAGTCGATGCGGTCAAATACCAGATACTGATCATGTTCCTGATTTCTGCCGGTACCGGACTGGGAACACTGGCAGCTGTTAAAATCGGGGCCCGGCGCCTGTTTGATGATCGCCAGCGTTTATGCCTCGATCGTCTGAGAGAACCATGAACACTCTTTATATAAAGGGCTTTGCCGGCGTGCTGTTGTTGATCAGCAGCGCAAGCGTGGCGGAGATATACAAGTGTACCGATGCGCAGGGCAAGACCCGCTATGCGGACAAACCCTGCAGCGGCAGCGCGGTTGTCATTACGCCAAAGAAGGCACCGGCAGTCACTGAGGACAGCGTGCGGCGCATGGACAAGACGCAACGTTTGTTGCGTGCCTATGATGCCGAGCATAAAGAAGAACAGGCCCGGGAAGCGGCAAGCAAGGCCGAAAAAATTCAGCGCCAGCAAAAATGCGGCGAAGCCAGGCGTTATCAACGCGGTGTCACACAGGCCAGTCGTGT
>DAOVVG010000157.1 GCA_030632175.1 Gammaproteobacteria bacterium | reverse complement strand
TATGACTTTGAGTGGAACGTGGTGCTGAACGCAGGCGAACCTCATTATCATATCGATTCAGCGGTTCAGGACTCTACCGTGTTTGCAGATTATGATCCGCGTTACTTCCTGGCTAACGGGGAAGAGGGGTTAAGCACAAATAGTCCCGCGCAGGTCTTTACCGCAGCGCCGGGTGCAGATGTAGCCGTTCGGTTGGTAGGAATACATTCTACTAACGCACGTTTCGAGTTGCGTGATTCCAACGGTAGCCGGCAATCGTTTACCTGGCACAACACCGATGGTTTTGCGATGCCGAGCCCACGGTCTGTGACCAGTGTTGAAGTCTCCCCCGGGCAAACCAAGGATATTATGATTACATTGCCGAACAGCAGCGGTACCTGGTATCCGGAAGTAAGCTATAGAGATCTGCGTAATAACAGTACATACAGTAACGGTACTGTCTATATGCAACTGGATTTTTAAGGAATAAAAAACACAACAAGGTACGTTGTTTGGCCCTCATCCCTGATTCATGTCTTATGGGATGAGGGCCATTTTTATATTGCGCACATAATTAAAACGCAATTGGGGACAGACCACGATTTACGGGTTGCTTTTGAATATTGATGAATATCCGCCAGGCTACCCGCGCTGATTGCCCCGCGATTGCTGAACTCGCTCTGATGGCCGGGGAGGGTATCCCGGCTTATTTCTGGGAAGCGTCAAGAAAAAGCGGGCAAACGCTGCTGGAAGTCGGGGCGCTAAACGCTGCGTCGGACACGGAAAACTTTTCCTGGCGCCATGCGTCTCTTGGTGTGCTGGATAATGCGATTGCGGGTATGTTGCTGGCCTACCGGCTACCATCTGCGGATACGACAGACGATCTGGCAGAATATCCGGCCTTCATCCGCCCGCTAATCGAACTGGAAGGGTGTGTGCCGGAAAGTTTCTACATCAATATGCTTGCGACCTATCCGGAGTTTCGCGGACGCTCTGTTGGGACCCGTTTGATGGAACAGGTTGATCGTATGGCCAGGGAAGCCGATTGCACGCTCAGCAGTCTCGAGGTGTTTGATGAAAACACCGGTGCGTTGCGGCTGTATGAGCGGCTGGGTTATGAGGTTGTCGAGCAGCGCGCGGTGATTCCACATGCCTGTCATCCCTATACGGGTAGTATTCTCTTGCTTACCCGGCCTGTGGTTTGATCCTTATGTAAGAGCGCATTGCCCGCGCAAATAAATCATTAAAACCTGATCGCGGACGAGATTCGCTCCTACAGGGTAGGAGCGCAATTCATGCGCGATTGGACACCCTGTTGAGCTGTTCGCGGCTGCAAGCCGCTCTTACAATGTGCTGTATCTAGAAACCTGATCGCGGACGAGATCCGCTCCTACAGGGTAGGAGCGTAATTCATACGCAATTAGGCACTCTGTTGGGTTGTTCGCGGCTGCAAGCCGCTCCTGCTTGTGTCGCTGGCCGGTGTGTTCCTGATTTGGCGTAATACTTTTCCCTATAAAGCCTGTTTGTAGTATAACGACAGCGGGGTTGCGACAGCCTGGGGAGGTTCGGGGCGGGTCCCTGTTTGTGTAGCTTCTGACACAGTGAGGTTTGTATGATGTATCGCTATTTGGCAATTGTTCTCGTGTTACTGGGTTCCCAGGTGCATGCAGAACCCTTGAGTTTGAGCGTCAACCAGATCAGGAAGGATCTTGCTGCAGAGGTGGTTGATATCAGGGTGATTGAATTGCATGAGTCGGGCAAAGATAAAACAAATGCGGTGACCTATTCCGGAATACCGCTGGACGCGTTACTTCAATATCTGTATCCAAAGCAATGGAAGACGTTTGACGGCATCATTTATTTCCATGCGCTGGATGGCTACCTCAGTATTGTGGACGCACAAAAGGCGCGGCAAGGTGGGGCCTATATGACTTTTGCCCGTGCAGACGGTCAGCCGTTTATGATTGACAACAGGAATCAGAATGAACGTGATGTGCCGCTGGCGCCATTCTACCTGGTTTGGGACAACCTGAAAGATCCGGACCTGCAGCAATCAAACTCCTACGCCTGGCCCTACCAGGTGTATAGCATGGAGCTGGTTTCAGGCGAGATGCTGCAGAGCTTGCTGCCGCCGGGTGCGCCACCCTCGGTAGAGGCGGGTTTTGATGCGTATAAAAACAACTGCCTCAGCTGCCATAATATTGGTGGTTTTGGTGGCAGGAAGTTCGGCATGGATGTGCGGCAAGTCATCAAGGGCAAGTCCAGAGATGATCTGTATGACTGGATCGATAACCCGTCAGCCATTAACAAGTACACCGCTATGCCGCCACTTGATCCCGGGGTCACGGGTGACAATCGGCAGCGGGTTATTAATCAGATTATTGACTACCTTCAGGCAATCTGACAGGCATTAACGGGGGGTGTCCCGTAATTGGCAGGCCGCCGCGACGCGGGACCTGCCATTGGGTGCGCTTAGTTCAATGTGAGGGTTTTGTCTGTTTCTATGAGCTTCTTTTCGTAAATCAGGTTCAGCTGTCTTTCGTAGTTCACATTAACGGTGTATGTCTCTTCATCCTTCGTCACTGTGAAGTTGTCTGCCAGCTCTTCTATCTGATTTATGTTCAGCTGCCTGTCAATCATGCCACGAATCTGGTTCGTGCTGGTGAGGGGTTTTTCTTCATTGGCCTTTTCGATGTTACTCAGGATGGAATCTACGGTGCCGGCCTCGATGAGTAGCGGGATATACTGAAACCCGATGTAGGCGCCGACGCCGATAATGGCCAGAATAATGATGATGCCGATGGCGGATGCGCCACGCTGTGTTCTTTGGCTGTTATGCATAGTAACTGTGTCCTTTTTGGTATGGCCGGTTTGGTATGGCCGGATCAGCAGGGTAACAAAGGTTACAGGCGGCATGGTACGCGCGGTTAGCGGGCGCTTCAATACACTTTGGTAATGCCGGCTTACGATTGTTTATAATTCGTGCGAATATACGGGGCTGTGACAATTACGGAGAAACACCATGTTTGAACCTATTGAAATTCCCTTTGGCTGTGTGATGATGTTCAACGTGGTGGATCTGAAGGACGGGGTCACTGTTGAGGACGTTGAGCTGGTGCTTGGCGAGATGTGTAATGTCGTGAAAAACACCTATGGTGACGACGAGGGCGGTTTCATCGCAGGGCAGGTCTACAGGTATTCCGGTTTTGTTTCTGCTGAAGGTACAGTCGGTGATGCCCCGGAAGGTAACGAGGCTGTTGCCAAGATCAAGCAGGGTGAGTTGGCCATCGTGACCTTCTGGAAATCGTTCGAGCAGCACGAGAAGTCACATGCTGACAAGGTGTTCAATGAGAAATTCGGGGAGCTGGTGGAGTTTTGTGACGAGACCTATGAGCTGGGTTATCAAATGCTCTGGCAGGGTGTGCCGGAAAAAGATTAGCGATTATTCTGTTAACGCCTCTTTAGGTTCATGAATTCTATTTATAAGCAAGGTAACTCTTATGTCAGAACAGCAGTCAGTTTTTGAGCAGGCAATAGCATTAATCGATGCCGCAAACAGTGAAGATCCCAACCGGGTAACGGCAGATGGCCGGGAGTGGCCGAAAGAGCTGCTTTATTCGCACCGTATGTCCGATATGCTGCAACGGTTTGCACCGGAGGCCGATGATGCGGTGCGGCTGGCGATTCGCGCGCAGCATGTACAGCGTTGGAAATCCCCGCGTGATGCTTACCCGATGGATCGCATCGGCTACCTGCAGTGGCGCAAGGACCTCTACAAGATCCAGGCGCAGACCGCAGCCGAACTGCTGGAGAAGGCGGGGTATGGTGAGGATGTGATTGGCCGGGTGAGACAGGCAGTGGCCAAGCTACGGATTAAGGAAAATCCGGATACACAGTTGCTGGAAGATGTTACTGACCTTGTATTTCTCGAGCATCATATACTGGAATTTGTCGGCAAACATCCTGAGTACGATGAGGATAAGTGGCTGGATATAATTCGCAAGACCTGGAACAAGATGTCGGAGACGGCGCAGCAGTTTGCGCTCTCGGGGAGTATTACGCTGCCGGAGTCGCTGGTGCCGTTGATCCGGAAGGCGGTTGGGTAGGTCTTTTTTTTGCCGGGTTATCGCGGACGAGATCCGCTCCTACAAAGGCAGTTAGCTGCTTAACCTGTAGGAGCGGACCACGTCCGCGATTATTTTATCCCCTCTCCCTGGCCCTCTCCCTTAGGGAGAGGGGGTAGTGATATTTAGCCTGTGGATCGTCCGCGATGGGGTCTGGATAACCGGTCTCTGTCGTCGGGCAGCGTTTCGGTTAAACTCTCCCTTTATTATGTACCTGGAGTCAGTTGCATGAAGTTTACTGTTGACGAGTTCCGTGCCTGGAAGAACAAGAGCGTGACCCTGCTGGGTATGTCCGGCGTGGGCAAGACCCACCTGTCGATGCTGCTGCGCAGCCATAACTGGTTTCATTACTCGGGTGATTACCGCATTGGTACTCGCTACCTGGACGAGCCGATTATGGACCTGATCAAGCAGCAGGCCATGCAGACCCCGTTCCTGCGAGATTTGTTGCGCCGTGACTGGATCCATATCCGTAACAATATCAAGGTACATGACCTCGGACCGGTGTTGAGTTTTGTTGGCAAGCTGGGTAATCCGGAGGTGGGTGGCGTGCCGGTGGATGAATTTACCCGCCGCCAGGCGCTGTACCGCGAGGCAGAGATCGCGGCCATGCACGATGTGCCGGAGTTTATCAACAAGGCGCACGATATTTACGGCTACGACAATTTCGTCAACGACGTCGGTGGCAGTCTGTGCGAGCTGGACGAGTCGTCGGTGATTGATTTGCTGGTGAAGCACTCGCTGATTCTGTACATCCGGGTCACTGAAAAGGCCGAGGAGGAAGCACTGATCAGCCGTGCGCAGAGCAGTCCCAAGCCGCTATATTATCGTCCCGAGTTTCTTGCGGAGCAGTTGCAGGAATACCTGGCGCTGCGCGAGCTGGAGTATGCAGCACAGGTCGATCCGGATGATTTCTGCAGCTGGGTGTTCCCGCGTCTGTTTCATTCACGCGTGCCGCGCTACGAGGCCATTGCCCGGCCGCATGGCTATACCGTGACCTCGCACGAGGTGGCGGCGGTGCGCGATGAGCAGGATTTTCTCGAGCTGCTGGAAAGTGCGATTGTCCGCAAGGCGGACGAAGCCGGGGGGTAACACGCATGCCGATTGTTGCCCACAATGACCTGCCGACCTTTCAGCGCCTGCGCGATGAGGGGCAGACCATTCTCGAACCGGGTCGTGCCCTGCACCAGACCATACGCGAGTTGCACATCGGTGTGCTTAACATGATGCCGGATGCGGCGCTGGCCGCCACCGAGCGGCAGTTCTTTCGCCTGGTGGGGGAGAGCAACCCGATAGCCCAGTTTTACCTGCACCCGTTCACGCTGGCGGAGTTGCCGCGTGGCGAGCAGGCGGCTGCGCACATCGAACGTTACTATGATTCGTTTGAACAGATCTGTTCCGAGGGGCTGGATGCGCTGATTATCACCGGGGCAAATGTTACCCATCCCGATCTCTCACAGGAGCCTTTCTGGGAACCGCTGCGCGCGGTATTCGACTGGGCGCAGGAGAATGTAACCTCGGTGCTGTGTTCCTGTCTTGCGACACATGCGGCGATGCAGTTTCAGCACGGACAGAGGCGTCGCGCACTGCCGGCCAAGTGCTGGGGTGTGTACCCGCACACGGTGATCAGGCCGACACATCCGCTGGTGAACGATGTTAATACGCAGTTCGATGTACCGCATTCGCGCTTTAACAACATCAGCGCAGAGCAATTCCAGCAAGCGGGTCTGCATGTGCTGGTGGAAAGTAACGAGGCAGGCGTTCACCTTGCAGTCAGTCCGGATGGTTTTCGTGTGGTCTATTTTCAGGGGCATCCGGAATATGACACCGTGTCACTGCTGAAGGAATAC
>DAOVVG010000052.1 GCA_030632175.1 Gammaproteobacteria bacterium | reverse complement strand
GGCAAATGGAACTCGGGAGAATCCCTGCGCAGTAATGTCATGCCGTGCTCGCCACGGGTAACCAGCAAGGCCTCAAGATCATATTGTTCCAGCAGCCTGTTGCCCTTTTCAATCAATACCTGCTCACTGTCACAGCGCCCCGCCACCAGCTCAAACTCAGCCATATTGGGTGTTATCAGGGTGGCACCCCGGTAACGGCTGAAGTCCAATGCCTTGGGGTCAATCAGCACCGGCTTGCCGGCTGCACGCGCCAGCGTGATCAACGGCTCGATATCCGTCAGCGTCCCCTTGCCATAATCAGACAGCACCACGACATCACAGCTATCAAGTTCCTGCCGGTAGCTATCCATCAACGCCGCACCATCAATGGCGTCAAAGCCATCTTCAAAGTCCAGTCGTATCAGCTGCTGGTGGCGACTGATAACCCGCAGCTTGGTGACCGTGGGTGTGTCGGCAATTTTCTGGAAGCGGCAGTCAATACCGGTAGCTGACAACAGCGTTTCAAGCGAGTCCGCGGATTCATCATCACCAGTCACCCCCAGCAGGCATGTCTGTGCACCCAGTGCCACAATATTGAGCGCAACGTTTGCCGCACCCCCGGCACGTTCCTCGGATTGCCCGACATGGACAACCGGCACCGGTGCCTCCGGCGAGATTCTGGAGGTGGCACCATGCCAGTAACGGTCCAGCATAATGTCACCGACGACCAGCACGCGCGCCTGATCAAAAACAGGAATATTTATCTTCATAAGCTCTGGCAAAAACGGCAGAAAACAGTCTGCCGGGGATGATAACACACGCACCTCCAGTGATAATCCCGTGGTTTGTCGACAACCAAAGCGGGCGTACAATCGATCACTGTTTATGAGCCACCATCCCTATTCAATTCGCTACTGGCCAACCTGGAGCGGGCTTGGCCTGTTGTGGTGCCTGTCGCGGCTCCCCTATGCATGGCAACTGGTCATTGGCCGGCAGCTGGGAAAACTCTTTTGCCGGCTTTCACCCGGCCGCCGACACATTGCCGAAACAAATCTGTCACTCTGTTTCCCTGAACTCGACACGTCTGCAAGAGAAAAAATGCTTCAGGAACAGTTCGCATCCCTGGGCATCGGCGTACTGGAAATGGCAATGAGCTGGTGGGGAACGGATCGGCAATTGAGAAAGCTGGCACGGCTTGAGGGGCTGGAGCATCTGCACCGGGCACTGGATCGGGGCAAGGGCGTCATATTACTCAGCGGACACTTCACCACACTTGAAATCGGCGGCCGCCTGCTATCCATGGTGGCGCCCTTCCATGTAATGTACCGCTCTCACAAAAACGTCGCATTTGAAAGCATGCTGAAGACTGCCCGTACCCGACACTTCAAGAAGGCCATACCGCGTGGCGACCTGCGCGGCATGCTGAAAAGCCTCAGGGATAACATCCCGGTATGGTACGCCCCTGACCAGGACTATGGCCGCGAGCAGAGTATCTTTGTACCGTTCTTCGGCATCAGCACAGCCTCTGTCACCGGGACCTCTCGCCTGGCCCGCATCAGCCAGGCAGCGGTCGTGCCTTTTTTCCAGACCCGGCTACCCGGCGCACAGGGCTATCAGCTGACGCTGTATCCGGCACTGGAAAATTTCCCGGGCGAGTCAGTCGAGGCGGACACACGTCGCATCAACGCGCTCATTGAAGCCCGCGTACGTGACCAGCCTGAACAATATCTATGGGTTCACCGGCGTTTCAAGACCCGACCGGAAGGAGAGGCCGGTGTGTACGATTAACCCTGTAGGAGCGGACCGTGTCCGCGATTGTTTTTTTCGGCAGTGATCGCGGACACGATCCGCTCCTACAGCAAAAATAATTCTTATGAAGCAAACGGACACAAGCAAAATTCTGCTGATCACGCTCAGTAATATCGGTGACGCCGTCATGACCACACCGGTACTGGAGGCGCTACACCGGCACTACCCGCAGGCCATCATCGATATCGTCACGGATGCACGCGCCGATCAGCTATTCACGCACTGTCCGTACCGCGGCACGCTTCTCAACAAAGACAAGCAGGCCGGCTGGCGCGGCACCGCAACACTGGTGCGCCAGCTGCGAAATAAGTACTACGATCTGGTCGTTGACCTGCGTACCGATGGCCTGACCCTGTTACTGCGTACCGGGCAACGCCTGACACGTCGCAAGGCCCGGTCACCCGGCTATCATGCGGTCGAGCGACATTTCAGCGTCATTGCAGATCACCTTGGTAACCCCGACATCCCGGCATCCCGGCTGTGGCTCTCGGAGTCGGAACAGACGTTCGCGCGGCAGCAGCTTTCCGGCCTGCCCGGGCAACGCTGGCTGGCACTGGCACCCGGCGCCCGCTGGCACCCCAAGCGCTGGCCAACGCAGCATTTCCGTGCACTGACCGAACAGCTACAGGGCGAATTTGACGCCGTGGTACTACTTGGGGATAGCAGCGAGAATGACCTTTGCACCCGTCTCGGCAAGACGTTGCCGTTGCCGGTCATCAACCTCGCCGGGAAAACCGGCCTGTTACAGGCGGCTGCGGTACTCGCTCAGGCGCAGCTGTTTGTGGGCAATGATTCAGGGCTGGGACATATCGCGGCGGCCACTGGCACCCAGACCGCAACCGTATTCGGACCCGGTGACCCGGCACGCTACCACCCCTGGCACCCGCAAGCCCGCTGGATTCAGAGCAGCACGGGTAGTATCGAGGACATCGCGGTTGATACTGTTACCAAAGAGGTTTTGGCAATTCTCGGCACATAAACCGATCATTGCTGTCCCGTTAGCCCCATCTCCCTCCGGGAGAGAGGATAAAAGAAAGTAACTGCTTGATATTATATCCCCTCATTCTGGCCTTCCCGGCAACCGTTCCATACATTGCTCTACCTCCTGCATCCATGCAGTCGTCCCGGAGTACCCGATTAAGCGCCGGGCATAAAGGAGAAGGAATTCTCTTTTGTAATACATTTGGAATTACGTTTGCAGTAGGCCATCGGCTGCAAGCCGGGCCAGGACTGCTTCAGGTGTGATACCCCGCAGACAGGCATGCTGGCGATGCGGCGGACAAACCGGCAGCTGGCAGGGACTGCAGGGCACCGGGTTGACCAGTACCCGCGCTGCCTGCCCCAGTGCATGGCTGCGCTGCCAGTCAGTCGGACCAAAGAATACATACACGGGTAGCCCGGCAGCTGACAGCACATGCATGGGACCGGAATCATTGGTCACTGCGAATGCTGCATGAGCTGCCAGTGCCAGCAGTTCTGCAAAACTGAACGCACCCGTTGCATCCACACCCGCATGTCTGGCAAGGCGACTGTTCAACGCCCGCTCATCCTCGCCGCCAACCCAGATAACGACAAATCCACGGGCTTCAAGGATAGTTGCCAGGGCCTGGTAATGTGCTTCACCCCAGCGCTTGGCCGGCCAGTGTCGGCTGCTGCCGGCATGCACCGGCACCAGCGGCCGTCCGTCAAGACCCTGCTGCTGCATCCAGGCTGCCAACCTGGATGCCGCTAACGCGCTAACCGGTAACTGTAGCGCGGGCGCTGCCACCTTGACACCGCCGGCCACGAGAATGTCATTGAACCGGTCAAAGGCATGCACTCCGTCTGTTGTCGATAGCGGTGTATGCGTATAGGCAATCCCTGGGGTACGACCAACCCGCTTTTCAGCCTGGGTCAGCAGCGTCATCACCCGGCTGCGCAATGAACCCTGCAGGTCGTAAACGACATCAAACTGCTGCCCGAGCAGCCAGCGCACTACCCGCAGCATCTCGACAAACCCCTTGCGCTGGAAGGCGACCACCTGCAGCGGCAGGTCTGCCACGACCTCGACATAGGCCGGCGCCGTCAACAAGGTTATCCGATCGCCTGTATGGGTTTTCACAAGTCGTAGCAGCTGTGGCACAGACAGCACCACATCGCCCAGCGCACCCAGCTTGATAATAAGAATATTTCTTGGCCGCATGCTACACCAGGGTGCCGTATCCAGCAGAACTGAGCCAGAACCTAACCATCGGGGCATTCCAGAATCAATACAAATATAAACATAAAGACACCTATTAATACAGGATAACCCCCACCTTCCAAGGTAAATAGCAGACCTGCAAATCACCAGACGAGAAACAGCTTGCGGCATTCACCACCTGAAGTGGTCCCTGTTCGCCCCTCCCAGGAGGGTAATTTCAGCATCTGAAGTAAATAAATATTTATAAAGCACACCCCACGCTCAGGAGGCTTTTGCAGAACCACTACCGATACTTGATCTATTAATAGACATCATCAGTGGCTATAATCAGATATAAATCTCTTCTGAATTGCGCACCGTCATGAAAACCGGGAAATCAGCCCCGAAAGACACCTTGCTACTGGGTATCTCCATTTTGTTCTCCCTGGTAATCCTGGAGATCGGACTGAGGTCGCTCACACCTTTTCCCATACATGGCGAAATGGCCAACAGGGTTGCACATCCTGTTCTGGGATACACACTGGATCCATCCGACAGTGAGGTCGATGCGGACGGCTTCCGCAACCCCGCTGCAGATGGCCGTTACGATATCGTCGTAATAGGGGATTCTCACACCCAGGGGTTCAACGTAAGGTCTGAAGAATCATTTCCGCACCAGCTCGCTGACATGCTGGGAATGGCAGTCTACAATTTCGGAGTAGGTGGATATAACATCTATCAATACCCTTACCTTGCAGAACTCGCCAGGGAAAAATATCCCTCGCTTGTTCTGCTTGCGCTGTTACCTTCAAATGATCTGCTCCGGAACCTGCCGGCCACCGAATATCTGACAGGTATCCCGGGACTGGACCTGGAGACTGTCCCGGTAAAAACCGTGGCAGACCGGCTCGAACATGAGAGAATGTCTTTGGGAGACATGCTCAAGAGCAGGCTCGCAATCGTCTCCGCCGCCTCCTACCTTAATAATAAAAGAACATCAAATGACGCGTCCTACCATGATGTGGGCGGGCAAGCCATCAAAAAAGACCGTGTCGCCAACCATCAGGCATATAACGACTTGTCAGATCCGGTTATTGCAAGCAGTTTCAGGAACAGCCTGGCCATCATCGATCACATAAACAACAATCTGCAGCAAACTGGCATAAATTTCGGGGTGGTGATATTACCCTCCAAGGAACTGGTCTTGCAGGAGTGGGCTTATGCCAACAGCATCCCGCTTCCTGATGGTTTTCACGCGAACAATGAAGTCGAGTTGATCAATGCCTGGCTTGAGTATCTAGCCAGCTCCGAAATCAGCTTCATCGATGCAACACCCATTGTCCTCGAGGCCTTCCAGGCCGACACTGCATCCGCCAGAATATTCTATCCGCGGGGAGACGGGCATCCATTCGCCAGTGGTTACCAGAGTTACGCCAGGGCTGCAGCAACACTGGTCCGAAAAATTAATTAATAGATAGCCCTGGGTATGGGAATGCTTCTGGCCATGTGCCGTATACGGCAGGAACCAACAGATCAACTCACGACTGCAGCAGCTTGCGCCCCTTCTTGCGTAACAGGGCTACCAGCTTGTTCCAGCTCTTCCTGACGCGTGCATTGACCCGGGGCTGCTCATGATAGGCCAGCAGAAACCGCAGACGATCTGTGGTGGAAACACCCGGCGCACGCCGGTTAAAGGTATCAAGATCACGCAGCAGCGCACTTTCGGTGGTCCAGCGACGCTTTGCCTTTTCAAAATCGATCAGGCGTATATCCATGCGTCCGCCAATCTCGCCGACGAACACATGCTTGGGCAGAAAGCAGTTCTGCTGCATGCGGTGCTGATGCATGCGCCTGGCGACAGCCGCGACACGTTGCAGCGTTTCGTGCCATACTGGCCGATCCGGATAGCCGTTCAGATTCCAGTAATCAATACAGTGATCCAGCGAGGCATACCCGGTCAGCTCACGTGAGATCAGGATGGCACGCCGGTCTCTGCCAGACCTGCGCTCGGCAAAATACAGCACATCCAGCGTCGGCACGTCAAAGGAGCGCAGCAAAATAATATTGCGGAATTCGCGCCGAAACGTCGGGATACCGCTGAACGGATGCCGCCAGGAACGCGTGGTGTGGTTCTGCTGGCGCTTGATGAAAACCCCCTCTCGGCTGCCATCCGGCAACTCAAGCTCGAGCCTGGAAACACCGCTCCAGCCACCCCGTCGCACATTGGGCTCTTCAAACCAGCCAATATCCAGTGTCCAGACAGCGTCAAAACTGTCCAGGCCATTGGCAGCAGCAAGTGATTCCCAGTCGTTGGCTATATAATCCCGCATAGTCTTCAGCTGCCTGTGTGCAGGGTGGAGAAATTCTCCAGATACTAGCACGGTTACAAGCCAGGCCGGCTCGCCAACCCGGCCCGGGGGTCTGCCCCGGCATGGCGGTATTTTGTGTCTGCCGGGCAAATTCATTACCCTGTGCAGCGATATCATCCGGAACCGACACCATGTGGCTACTACCCAGAAGCACCCCCATCAGCGCTGCTGAATTCAGACAGTTGCGCGCCGGTGCACGGCTGCTGGAACGCGATTATCGTGGTGAAAAGGTGTTACTGACCCCGGACAACCACATCATTAAACTGTTCTATCCGCGCCGTCGTTTTACCTCTGCCCGCATCTATCCCTATGCCCACCGCTTCTGCAACAATGCCCGGCAATTGCGGGAAAAAGGTATTATCACCGTACATTGCGAGCAACTGCGGTATGACCGGACAAACCGGCGCCACCTGATCACCTATCCCCTGCTGCCCGGCACCACGCTTCGCAGCACACTCAACGAGGTCAACAACCGCGAGGACTACCTGGAAAAACTGGCAAGCTACCTGGCCACGCTACATGCAAAAGGTATCCTGTTTCGTTCCGTCCACCTGGGAAATATACTGGTGCTTGAGAATGGTGATTACGGCCTGATTGATGTGGCTGACATGACTATCCAGCCTGGACCACTGGGTTTGCGCAAACGTGCGCGAAACTTCCGGCATTTACTGCACGACCGTGAAGACCGGGAACAACTGGACAGTTACGGCTATGGCCGCTTTCTCGAACACTATGAGGCCGCGGCCGGAATTTCCGACAGCCGCCGCACACGACTGAGAAGCTATCTCAAACGCTACGTGCCCGCCTCAACATTCTGAGTGACACCGACCACCGATTGTCAGCCGTTTTGCTGAAAACAGGAACATAACTACCATGAGAACAAGACCCGGCAAGCCAGACCGCCTGTTTACAACCAGCAAGCTGGAGCAAAAGCTCTACAAGGTGGTTCACAAGATTCCGCTGATGCCTTCCGCCGGGCGCTACAACCTGACCCTGTGTCATGAAAAAAAATTCATCTGGTTTCGTGTCGCAAAAGTAGGCAGCCGGACGATTCTGAACCACCTGCTGGACAATGGCGTGCACCTTGACGTTGAACATGGCAGAAAACTGCGCTATCCCGTGAATCATTTTAACGACTATTTCAAATTTGCCTTTGTTCGAAATCCCTGGGATCGGATGGTTTCATGCTGGAATAACAAGGTTATCGATAGCAACCTGTTCCGCTTCAATGAAGCTGAACTTGAAAAAATGAGAAATTTTGAAAATTTTGTCGGCTATGTTGGAGGGATCAACGTCGATACCTGTAATCGACATTTACGCTCACAGAATTCCGTGATCGACCTCAACAATATTGATTATCTGGGTCGCATGGAAACCTTTGGTGATGACCTTCAGCATATATTCCAGCGACTGGAACTGGACACCACCGCCATCAAGTCCAGAAACGCAACCTCCGACCGAAAAACCTATCACGAATAACACACCAGCGAACTGGCAGAACAGGTTGCCCGGATCTACCGCAAGGATGTACAGATATTCGGATACCGGTTTTAATTCAGCTGCCAGGCCAGAGCCTGACACAGGCCATCAGATCACGACAGAAAATAACACCTGTACATTATGAGCAAGATACACGAAACATTCGTTAACACCTTCCTGGCGATCATAACTACATTGGTCACCTTTGCCATTCTGGAGGCAGCTGCAAACATCTACCTGCTGCATTTTGCGGATGAAAAACATTTTATCCGCTACGCCTCCCTGAAGCAGTTGCAAAACAGTGACATTTCAAACCATCCCAGGTACTCACCGCATCGTTACATCGGCTTTTACCCGACGCCAAATTACATCAAGGGTAAAGACCGGCATAACTCGCTGGGCTATCGTGGTGACGAGATCGATATCCCGAAGCCCGCCGGACAATTCCGCATTGTTTGCCTCGGCGGGTCGACCACCTATACAGCGGATGTAAAAGACTATCGGAACTCCTACCCCTACCTGCTTGAAATATTCCTTAACACAAAGGGCTACGATGACGTCACCGTAGTCAATGCCGGCGGCGGTTCCTGGAGCAGCTGGGAGTCACTGATAAATTTTCAGCTCAGGGTGCTGGATCTTGAACCGGACCTGGTCATTGTTTATCACGGCATCAACGATATATCACCGCGCTTTGTCTGGCCTCCCGAGGCCTATCGTGGTGACAACTCCGGCGCCCGAGCGCCAAATCAAACAGGCATCTTTATGCCGAGTATTTTCGAGTACAGCACCCTGCTGCGAATTGCGATGATCAGTACCGGGCTAATCAATTCCCATGCGTCCTTTGAATCCACTATCGACAGACGACCCGACACCTACTACGGCACCTTGTTTAACAAGCAGAAAACAAGCGGTGTTTATCCTGAAGGTATTTTCGAAGAAGTCAGCGCCGCTGATATCCTGAAAACAAACAAGGCCGACTATTTTGAAAGAAACATCCAGAGTATTGTCGCCATCGCAAAAAGCAGGGGCATAGACGTGGTACTGAGTTCATTCGCCTATTCTCCGCTGTTCACCGACCAGCCCAAGGTAGCTTCCGACGAATACATTGCTGCCTACAAGGAGAACAACCGTTTGCTGAAAGCAATGGCAAACGATACCAATCAACACTTCTTTGACTTCGCGGAAAAATTCCCGACCGAAAAACGCTGGTACACCGATGGCCGACACGTTAATGAGGCAGGTGCGCTGCTTAAAGCGGAACTGTTTGGTGATTTTTTAATCGACGCGCAGTTATTGCCTCCCCGGTCACCCTGATCCGGAACAATACTCAGGGTCACAACACTGCCACCACGTTAACTCCCTCTCCCTCCGGGAGAGGGTTGGGGAGAGGGGATTCACTTTTTAGTTCAAGTAAATATTTTCCATATCACCACACAAAAAACTATGGGACATCTCCCACCTAAAGGTGGGATATATACGGAAAACAACTAACCGGCCAGATCGCGGTACATTGTCAGAGTACTGTTCAACATATCCTGCCGTGTATACACCCGAACATCCTGCATGGATGGCGGCGTCAGTGACCACTCGCCCAGCAGTGCTGTCATCGCACCCACGTCGCCGGGCTGCACCCTTCCTGCCGGAAAGTGTTGTGCCAACTGTTCACCCACGCCGCCATGCGCATATCCGGCAACCGGAATACCCAGCGCCAGTGCCTCGTTGACAGTACGACCAAAAGCCTCCGGCTGTAATGACAGCGACAGCACGACACTGGAAACCGACATGATTTCGCGCACATCATCCCTGAAACCGGTCAATGTAATACAGTCGACCAGCCCGGCAGTCACAATAGCTGACTGCAGCTCCCTTGCCAGGGCACTGCTTGCTACCGGCAACTCGCCGACAACCAGACCGTGCGCTGGAATACCACGTACCCGCAGGTCGGCAATAATCCTGACCAGCTGCAGCACGCCCTTGCGCCGGCCTACCCGGCCCGGCACGGTAATAACAAAACGTCTTTCCAGCACGGGATACTGTTGCCTCCAGGCCTCCAGCCAGGCGTTATCAGGACGGTAATTCGGTTGATAGTCTGTCACATCCACACCACGTGGAATCACGACAACCCGATCCGGATTAACACCGGGATAATGTTGCAACACGTACTCGCGAGCAGAGCCGGATACAGCAACTACCCGCTCACCCCGGGTCATCACCGCACTGTAGACATTCACTGAATACAGACCATGCACCGTAGTCACAAAGCGGGGCCGTGTTGCCGGATCCATACTGCGCCACGCCAGCCAGGTAATCCAGGCCGGCAAGCGTGAACGGGCATGCAGAATATCGACACCCTGCGAGACCAGCAAACGTCGCAGGCGCGAAACGAGTCGCAGGGTAAACGGTGATTTGCGGCCGATTGGCCAGTTAACGTGTTGTGAGCCGGTATCGAGTAACGCCGGCAACAAACGACCGCCAGCAGAAATCACCAGCGATCGGTGACCGGCATGAACCAGAGCCGCCGCAACCTCCAGTGTACCTTGCTCGACACCACCGCCATGCAGGGCGGGTAACAGCTGGCACACTGTCAGGGATTTTTTTATTCGCTGCCCCACTGGTCGCAGATACGACTGGCAACCCGGTTCGCTTCATCAAATACTCGCCTGGGCCGTGGCAGCGGATGTCCGGTTGACCAGTCACTGAAGCGCATGACGTTGCGGGACGCCACCAGCGCCTGTACACCGTTAACAATCCTGTCCTGTCGACGTGGCAACAACGACAACAGGCCAACGGGTACACCGGCGGTCAGCGCCTCGTAGATCATGGAGACGCTGTCTTCCGTCACCCAGGTGCAACAGGAACGGCTTAACTGCAGGGCCAGCCATTGATCCGTGGTGTCACGCCAGGACAATACTGTCAGGCTGAGGTTGCGGTTAAAGATCATTTGCCGAATATGCTCGGCAAAGCCGGGAGGTGTACGCCGGGAAGTCGTCAGGATCCAGTCCCGCACCGGTGAATAGCGAATCACCCGGGCAATCTGTTCAGCAACCTTATGATGATCCCAGCGATAGTGCCGGGAAGGCCCGCCGACCATCAACAGGCCGCGATTGCTACCGGTCTCGTGCACCGGCTGCATGCGATTAAGGCTGCCACAGGTCACCAGAATGTTTTCTGCCGGTCCCGGCCGGTCATGCTCGGGAATAACACACAGGTCAAACAACGATTTTGGCAGGTCCGGACTCATCAGCACCGCGGCCTTGCCACCACGCGCGCGACGCGCAGATAGCAGCGGTAAATGGGTTGAGTGTCCGGCACCGATCGTCAGCCATGGATCAGGTAACAGCGATCCTGCAGCAAAACGACCGAGCATCCAGCCCAGTCCGGCGCCTTGTCTCACCGGGATGTCAT
>DAOVVG010000203.1 GCA_030632175.1 Gammaproteobacteria bacterium | reverse complement strand
TCCTCCTGCAAAAAACGCAGGCAGGCATCAAATGTGGCGCCGCCCCAGACTTCCAGTGACCAGTAGCCGATTTGGTCGAGTTGTTCGCATACCGGCAGCATGTCATCGGTGCGCATGCGTGTCGCAATCAAGGATTGATGTGCGTCTCGCAGCACGACATCGGTAATATGTACTTTAGACATGTTTGACTCGGTCCTGTTGTGGTGGTTACAGGCCCAGGTGGGCTGACAGGGCAGCGGTTATTGCGGCGCTCAGCTCACGGGTTGGCCGGCTGGTTTTATAGCGGGTCAGCTCCGGGTGGTCTCCAACAAAGCCGGTATCGACAGACCCTTTCCGGAATTCCGCTACCTTGAGGATTTCCAGGTAGTAGGGAATGGTTGTCCTGACGCCATATACGCCGGTGTCTTGCAGAGCCCGTCCCGCACGGTTCAACAGTTGCTCCCAGTTTAGCGCCCAGACAGTCAATTTTGCACACATCGAGTCATATTCGGGCGGTATCGGGTAGCCGCTGTAAATGGCGGCATCAGTGCGCACGCCGGGGCCACCGGGTGCATAGTAGCGTGTGATGCGTCCAAAGCTGGGCAGGAAATCGTTCTTCGGATCCTCTGCGTTTATACGCATTTCCATAGCGTAGCCACGTCGTTGTATGTCGGCCTGGGTGTAACCCAGCGTTTGTCCGTCGGCAATGCGGATTTGTTCCTGCACGATGTCGATACCGGTGATGGCCTCGGTAATTGTATGCTCGACCTGCAACCGGGTGTTCATCTCCATAAAGTAGAAACTGCCGTCCCTGTCGAGCAGAAATTCGATGGTGCCGGCGTTTTCATAATTAACGGCACTGGCGGCGCGTACGGCGATCTCTCCCAGCTGCTTTCGTTGTTGGTCGTCGATTTGCGGGGAGGGTGCGATCTCGATCAGTTTCTGATGGCGTCTCTGGATGGAACAGTCACGTTCAAAAAGGTGTACTACGTTACCCTGACTGTCCGCCAGTATCTGCACCTCGATATGCCGGGGACGCTCAACGCAGCGTTCCATGAATATCTCGGATGAGCCGAATGCCTTGCTGGTTTCCGAGAGTACGCGGTCATAGTTCTTGCGTAACTCCATTTCCGAGTTGCAGCGTCGAATGCCGCGGCCACCACCACCTGCCGTGGCTTTCAGCATAACCGGGTAGCCGATTTCAGCGGCCAGACCGACAGCCTCGTCCAGACTTTCAAGATTGCCCTCGCTGCCGGGCACTACCGGTATCCCTGCTGCCTGCATGGCTTTGCGTGCCTGAATCTTGTCGCCCATTTGTCGTATGACAGCGGCACCGGGGCCGATGTAACAGATGCCGCGGGTCTTGCATATTTCGGGCAGCAGGGGGTTTTCGGACAGAAAACCGTAGCCGGGGTGTACCGCATCACAACCGGTCGCGATGGCCAGGTTCACAATGCGGTGGGCATTCAGATAACCGGCAACGGATTCCGGTCCGATGTTGTAGGCTTCATCGGCCTTTTTTACATGCAGGGCGTGCCGGTCGGCGTCGGCGTAGATTGCCACAGAGGTGATGCCGGCCTCGGCGCAGGCCCGTATGATCCGCACGGCAATTTCGCCGCGGTTGGCGATCAGGAGTTTCTTTATCACTCGGTTTTTCGTCCCTGTGGGTGCTGGCGGCGCATGGTGTAGCTAACCATATGAATTTTACCGGGATGAGTAAAGCGTGATGTATGCTTCGGATTGACACTCCACAGGTCCCCATATAATATAAGCAAGTTATGATAGACCACCTGCCAGATCGGCTGGATCTGATTGCCACAGCTGAAGCAGGGCGTGTCTTGCGAGGCCGGTTACCAGTGGCCGTGCTTGAACGTTTATTGCCTGTCCTGACTTCGGGGCAGGGAGAGCTGCAGGTTGAATTAAGTCTGGGCAAGGATGCGGGCGGAACCCGCTTTCTGGCCGGCACCATCGAGGGGGAAATCGTCCTGAGATGCCAGCGATGCGTGAAGGATATGCAGTTGCCGCTGGATCTGGAATTTCGGCTTGGTTTGATTCGCGACGAAAGCGCAGTGGATGAATTGCCTGACAGTTATGAGCCGCTGGCAGTTACAGCGGAACCCGCCATTATTGCGGACATAATTGCAGAGGAGGTGTTGCTGGCATTACCCATTGTGCCGTTGCACGAGGGCTCGGATGAGTGCCATGCATATGTAAAAGCGTACAAACCGCTGCAGGGCGAGCAACGGGAAAACCCGTTTGCAGTGCTGGCGGAATTTAAACAGAAACAGTAACAGTAACAGAGGGTAGTAACATGGCTGTACAGAAAAGTCGCAAGACACCGTCAAGACGCGGTATGCGTCGTTCACATGACAAACTGACTGAAAGCACACTTTCCATCGAGCCAACCACCGGTGAGACACACCTGCGTCATCATGTCAGTGCTGACGGCTTCTACAAGGGTCGCAAGGTTATCAATAACGATCAGGACTGATCGTTTACTTCACTAACAGCGTTTGTGAGTGTGGTAAGTCGCTTGTTACCCGCACTTGCTGAACTGTTGCCTGCTTATCCCGGGTAAACACGCCACCATGCATCAGTCGTCAGTATCATGAGTGCCGGAATTACGATAGCGCTTGATGCAATGGGCGGCGACTCAGGCTCTACTGTGGTTGTGCCAGCTGCAGTTGAGGTGATCAGGCAGCATGCCGATGTCAATATCATTCTTGTCGGCGATGAAACCGAGCTGAAACAGGCGTTGCAGACAGCCGCTAGCGAGAAACACTCTTCCAGACTAACGATTCACCATGCCAGCCAGCAGGTTGAAATGGATGAATTGCCCTCAGTAGCCCTGCGCGGCAAAAAAGATTCATCCATGCGGGTTGCGCTCAACCTCGTCAAGGATGGGGCCGCCGATGCCTGCGTCAGTGCGGGAAATACCGGCGCCCTGATGGCGACATCACGTTTTGTCCTGAAAATGCTGCCCGGTATTGACCGCCCGGCGATTTGTACTTCGCTGCCATCCATTACATCGCATACCTGGATGCTGGATCTGGGCGCTAATGTCGATTGTAACGCCGAACATCTGTTTCAGTTCGCCATGATGGGGTCAGTGCTTGCAGAGGCCGTAGATGGTAACAGCCGGCCGCGCGTCGGCCTGTTGAATATCGGTGAAGAGGAAATCAAGGGGAATGAACAGGTCAAGGAAGCGGCACAGTTACTGTCAGAGAATATGCCGAATTATGACGGCTACGCTGAAGGCGATGATATCTACAAGGGCACCTTTGACGTTATCGTGTGTGACGGGTTTGTGGGAAACGTCTCGCTCAAGACCAGTGAGGGCGTGGCGAAGATGATTGCGGCGTTCATCAAGCAGGAATTCACCAGGAATATTTTTACCCGGCTGGCGGCGGTGGTTGCCATGCCGGTACTGAAAGCCTTTCGCAGCAGGATTGATCCCCGCAGCTATAACGGCGCGAGTCTGCTGGGGCTGCGGGGTATCGTCATCAAGAGCCATGGCAGTGCAGATGCCTTTGCCTTTGCAAATGCTATCAAGGTGGCTATTCTTGAAGTTCGTGAAGATGTGCCGCAGCGAATTACCGCCCAGTTGCAGGCCTACAAGGAAAACAGGCAGACATAATGAAGTATTCACGTATAACCGGTACCGGCAGTTATCTGCCCGAAAAAGTGCTCACCAACCATGACCTGGAAAAGATCATGGATACAACCGATGAGTGGATTCGTGATCGCACCGGTATCTACAAGCGACATATCGCTGCCGGTGATGAGACAACCTGTGACCTGGCCGAGATCGCCGCAACACGTGCCATGGAAACGGCGGGACGCACGCCGCGCCAGATCGACCTTATCGTGCTGGCCACAACGACACCGGATCGCGTGTTTCCAAGCACCGCCTGCCTGTTGCAGCAGCGGCTGGATATACACGGTACGGCAGCGTTTGATATACAGGCAGTTTGTACCGGCTTTGTCTATGCGCTCGGTATTGCTGACAAGTTTATTAAAACCGGTGCTGCGAAATGTGCACTGGTGGTCGGTGCGGAAACACTGTCCCGCATCGTTGACTGGAATGATCGCAGTACCGGGATCCTGTTTGGTGATGGTGCCGGCGCGGTCATTATCGAAGCCAGTGACGAACCCGGTATCATGTCTACACACCTGCATGCCGATGGCAGCTACGAGCATTTGCTGACCGTGCCGGCCGGCATTTCAGCCGGCTATGACACGGTGCTGGCCGGTCAGGCCTATGTGCAGATGCAGGGGAATGAAGTTTTCAAGATGGCAGTGAACACCCTTGGCCGGATCGTGGACGAAACGCTGGCGGCCAACAATATGGAAAAATCCGATGTCGACTGGCTAATCCCGCACCAGGCCAATATTCGCATAATTCAGGCAACCGCGCGCAAACTGAAGATGTCCATGGATCACGTGGTTGTAACCGTTGATGAACACGGTAATACCTCGGCAGCCTCGGTGCCGCTGGCGCTTGATACCGCTATACGCGACGGCCGTATCAAGCGTGGTGAAATATTGCTGATGGAAGCCTTTGGCGGCGGCTTCACCTGGGGCTCTGCCCTGGTGAAGTACTGATATCACAACCACTACCCGTTTCAGACATGAATACTGCTACAGAGAACGTTGATAAAACACTGGCGATTGTATTTCCCGGTCAGGGGTCACAGTCGCCTGGCATGCTGTCAGAACTGGCGGAAAGCGATCCGTTGGTGAAACAGACCTTTGCGCAGGCGAGTGAAGTACTTGGATATGACCTGTGGCAACTGACACAGTACGGTCCCGAGGATGAGTTGAATCGCACTGACAAAACCCAGCCTGCCATGCTTGCGGCGGGTGTTGCC
>DAOVVG010000264.1 GCA_030632175.1 Gammaproteobacteria bacterium | reverse complement strand
GGACGAGAGCTTCGACGAGGCAGAGGATAATGACTACTGGGCACTCGGCTGGCTGGTCAAGTTCGATCGCTTCCTGGTTCCCGGGCGCGTCCAGTTTTACCATCGGCATACCGGCCTGTTGGATACTGGCGACAGCAGTAATCTTACTGTCAATTCATGGACAGGCTTCCGCTTCCCGCTGTACATGGGCATTGTGGCCAGTACCGAAGCCGAAATTGAGTATGACGGCGGTGCGCCGGATAATGTGGACAAGACGGACAAAACCTACCGGGTCAAACTCGGCTATCAGTGGTAGGAGTAGATTATGAGCGAGGTATTTCGCATACAAACAATTTCCCGCCTGGTATGGTCCGTCGTGTTGCTTGCCCTGTTGCTACCGGCAGCCCCGGTTGTTGCGGTTGACACAGCTACTGTAACGGCAAAGATGCTCAACGCCAGGCTGAAGGAGGTCGAGGCGGCAACCTCGCTGGATGAGGAGACCAGGGGTTCCCTGGTTGAGATACTCAACAATGCGCTTGGCAACCTGGAGAGCACCCGCTCCAACAAGGCGACCACGGAGGCCTATATACAGGCCGTGGAAACTGCGCCAGAAGAGGCCAGGAAAATCCGTGTGCAGCTGGACAGGGACATCAAGGCCGAGCAGGAAGTAACGGTTACAGCAACGAAGGCTTCGCCATTTAACGATATAGAAAGGGAACTGTTACAGGAGAAGGCGAACCTTGCGGCCGTGACAACCAAGCTTGATGACCTTCAGGCGCGGCTTGCATCCGCGACGGTGCGGCCGACAATCGTCCAGCAACAGCTGCTTGCGGCGAACCAGGATAAAGATGATCTCGAGTCACAGCTCAAGCTGCCGGAAGTTGAGGGTGAGCTTCCCTGGTTGACCGAGGCGCGTCGCTGGGCACAGACCACCCGGGTTGCGACCCTGCGCAGCGAGCTCTCAATGCTTGACCATGAATTGCTAAGCATGCCGATGCGTGTCGAGTTGCTTGAGGCGCAGCGCGACCAGGTCGCGCATACCGTTGAACGGGTCTCTGCCCGTGTCACAATTCTCAGTGAGCTATCGACCCAGAAGGGCAGTGCAGAAGCCGAGCAGGCTGAAGCAGATGCCGAGGCTGCAGTCTCTGATGCTGCCGGAAAGCATCAACTGATTCAGGAACTGGCTGAAGATAACGCCGGGTTGACCAGGGAAACCAGCGCCCTGGCAACCGAACTCAGTGAGATCAATGAAAGGGGCGGGGCAACCGCCAAGGAAACAAAACGTATTGAGGAGGGTTTCCGTACTGCCAGGGAAAAGCTCGAGGTGGCAGGGCTGTCCGAGGTGCTCGGCGAGGTATTGCGGCATCAGCGCCAGACATTGCCGAACCAGCGCAAGCTCGGCAAGAGAGTCAGCCGGCTCGAGAAGACGGGTGCACAGTCTGCATTGCGCCAGATTCAGTACACTGAAGAAACCAAGAAACTGCGCAGCGTTTATGACTATGTGAATGAGCATACTGCAGATCTTGAACCAGCCGAGGCTGCGCGGGTGAGTCTGGATCTTTACGAGCTCACCAGTGCCCGGCTGTTGTTGCTCGAGAAGGCAATCAGTCTTAACAAGTCCTATTCGAGGTCAATGACGGAGTATGCGGCAGCCACTCGCCAGTTGCTGAAGGTGACTGCGGATTTCGACAACTTCCTGGCAGAAAAACTGCTCTGGATTCGAAGTGCCCCGGCGCCAAACCTGGAGACCCTGCAGGCCATACCCGGGCAGGTCGCTACACTGCTGTCTCCAGAGCGCTGGCATGAAGTACTCCGAACGCTCGCTGTCCAGGTGACGCGTTCACCATTGTTTGTGTTATTGCTTGGCCTGGTCGGGGTGTTGCTCTGGAAAGCGCACCACATGCTGGTGTTGCTCAGGGATACGGGCAACCAGATGGGCAAACCATCGCTGGACAAATTCTCATTTACACTCAAGGCGCTCGGCCTGACCCTGTTGCTGGCTGCACCCCTGCCGCTGTTGCTGGCTGTCTCGGGTTGGGAACTCGGATCGGAAGCGGAGGCGACGCAATTTACAAGGGCGGTTTCTATTGCACTGCTTCGGGTTGCGCCCACATTTCTGTACCTGCAGTTTTTCAGTGTCATGTGCATCCAGGGTGGTATTGCCGAGAAACATTTTGTCTGGCCAGACCCGATTCCACGGCGGCTGCGGCGTGGTTTCAGGCGTTTGATGGTAGTTTTTTTACCGGCCGTGTTTATTCTTGTAGTGCTGGTGAACGATGAGCAGCAAGTGTTGCTGGCCGGGCTGGAACGCATTCTCATGGTCGTGGCGCTGGGTGTGGTAGCCCTGTTCTTCTACCGCCTGTCCAAATTGTTGGTTAAGCACTCCATCGGATCGAACCTGCCTCTGCGCTTCCTGTGGCCTGCGCTGACCGTGGTTGTCCCGTTGATACTGGCAGTGCTTGGAGTCATCGGGTACACCTATACAGCCGGCAAGCTGGGTAGCAGCCTGGTACAGACCCTGTGGTTTCTGTTTGGCCTGGTTGTCCTGCACCAGGTGGTCGTGCGCTGGTTGTTGCTGGTACAGCGACGGCTTGCACTGCAGGCTATACGTGAGCGCATGCGGGCCGCTCAGGAAGAGAAAGCGCCGGTTGATTCGGAGATGGAGGGTCTGTCTGATCAACTCGATGAGCCCGAGATCGACCTGGTTGCCATGAGCGATGAAAGCCGCAAACTGCTTAATACGTTGCTTGTCATTATCGGCATTATCGGTTTCTGGCATATCTGGTCCGATGTCCTGCCGGCACTTAATATACTGAATGCGGTAACGCTCTGGCATCACACGGCGGTGGTCGCAGGTGAAGAAACCATTGCACCGGTTACGCTGGCAAATATCGGCATTGCCATCCTGATCGTGATTGTGACTTACGTCGCCATGAGGCGCCTGCCCGCCCTGCTGGAAATAGTTTTATTGCAGCGCGTTAGCATGACCGCTGGTGCGCGTTATACTGCCACCACACTGACAACCTATCTGATTGTTGGCATTGGCCTGCTGGCATTTTTTAATGTCATTGGTGCCGACTGGTCCAAGCTGCAGTGGCTGTTTGCGGCCCTGAGCGTGGGTATCGGTTTTGGCCTGCAGGAAATCGTGGCCAATTTCATCAGCGGCCTGATTATCCTGTTCGAACGCCCCATCAGGGTGGGAGATGTGGTTACCATCGGTAATACAGACGGTGTGGTTACCCGCATTCAAATTCGTGCAACCACCATACGCACCTGGGACCGGCAGGAACTGCTGGTGCCCAACAAGGAATTTATTACCGGTCGGTTGCTCAACTGGTCGCTGTCGGACCAGACGACCCGCATCAAGGTCCCCGTGGGTGTCGCCTATGGCAGTGACGTGCAACTGGCGATGTCCCTGATGGATGAAGCGGCCAGGGAAAACGAGAATGTGCTTGCAGAGCCTACGCCGTCGATTATTTTTGAGGCCTTTGGCGACAATGCCCTTAACCTGGTGTTGCGCTTTTTTGTCGGGTCGCAGAACATCCGTATGACAACGATCACCCAGCTGCACGAGGCGATCAACAGCAAGTTCAACGATGCCGGAATCTGTATCGCGTTTCCGCAGCGTGATGTACACATCGACGCCTCGAAGCCACTGGAGGTGCGTCTACGCCACGACAAAGACAAGGGTGATGCGGCTGCTACCTAGATTTGCTGTCCAGGGGTATCATTGTCAAT
>DAOVVG010000008.1 GCA_030632175.1 Gammaproteobacteria bacterium | reverse complement strand
CTTGCCCAGCCGGTTGACACCTATGTAGGGTCGCGCCCATGCCATGCCCTCCCACTGGAGTTCTATCGTTGACAGGTCAGCCGTCAAAATCTCGGCGGACTGCTCGCCACGCCCGACCACCAGGCCGGCCCGCAGACCTCCGAGAGCCGGGAAGTCTTTTAATAACGCCGGCCACGTCCCGGTTTCATTTTCATCAAGATCAAAATGCGCTTCCGCACCCCGGTAACCATGACGTCGGCTGTAATCTAACAGGCCCTTGTGCACCGCTTCATTGGCCGCCGCCTGGCGGGTGACATCCAGGGTAGTAATGACCTGGTACCCGGAGGCGTATACAGCCGTACCATAACGTTTGACCAGCTTGTGGCGCACCATTTCCGTGACATAGGCGGCGCTGACATCGGCCTTCACCTTGTGCAAAGCCGCATCATCAGCCTCGGCAACAGCCAGTTCCCAGGCAGCCTGCTCGATATAGCCCAGCTGGCGCATGCGGTTCAGAATATAGTTGCGCCGTTCCATGGTTGCCTCGGGGCTGTTGATGGGATTAATCCGCGAAGGCGCCTTTGGCAAGGCCGCAATCGTCGCCATTTGCGCCAATGTCAGCTCGCCAATGTGCTTGCCGTAATAAACCTGGGCCGCCGCCTCAATCCCGTAGGCATGATGACCCAGATAAATCTTGTTGAGATACAGCTCCAGGATCTCGTCCTTGCTGAGCGAACCTTCGATCCTGAGCGCCAGCAGGATCTCGGTCAGTTTGCGCCAGTAGGTTTTTTCGCTGGAAAGAAAGAAGTTTCGTGCCACCTGCATGGTGATGGTGCTGGCACCACGGCGCTTTTTACCGGTACGCACCAGCTCGAAGGCCGCGCTCAGCAAGCCCGGAATATCGACCCCTGAATGCTCGTAGAAATGGTCATCTTCCGCTGCCAGAAACCCATCAATTAGCGCCGGCGGGACATTCTCCACCTTCACCGGTGAGCGGCGTTTATCGCCAAATTCTGCCAGCAAACGCCGGTCACGGGTATAGATGCGCAGCGGCTCCTGCAACTGAACTTCCCTGAGGACATCGATTGCAGGCAGCTGCGGCTCGATCTTGACGTATACAAAAGCAACCAGGCCGGCCGAGACAATGATGCCGGTAAACAGCAGGAACAGGAAAAATCCGAGGATACGGCGCAAAATCATTGTCAGTATGCAAACCTGTGATCAAGTTCAAAGATTAGAAACAAGGCAGGCACTATAAATGACAAACGGTTCAGGAAAGACATTTATTTACTCAACAAAATCTGCCTCTGTCCGATAACCACTACCATAGCATTACGCATTAGTTGACAAACAGTTGTTCTTGACTTCTAATGCGCCGAACTACCTTTGTTTTACAACAGTGGGTAACTAAAAGGAAATATCGTGCCAATAGCGCAGCTCTTTAGACGGACTAAACCGCCGCTGATCGGCCTGGACATCAGTTCCACCGCAGTCAAACTGCTGGAACTGAGCCGTAGCGGATCTCGATACAGGGTCGAAAGCTATGCAGTCGAACCCCTGCCACCCAATTCAGTTGTCGAAAAGAATATTACCGACGTAGATGCCGTTGGTGAAGCCGTTCGACGCGCTGTAAAAAGGTCTGGTACACGTGCCAGCCATGCAGCTGTTGCCATCGCCGGCTCATCGACCATCACCAAGGTGATACCGATGCCTGCCGGGTTAAACGATGACGACCTGGAGGCGCAGATCGATCTGGAAGCCGACCAGTACGTCCCGTACCCACTGGAAGAAGTAAACCTTGATTTCGAAGTGCTGGGGCCATCCGAAAAAAATCCTGATATGGTCGATGTGCTGCTGGCTGCCTGCCGCAGCGAGAATGTTGACCTGCGCAGTGCTGCTGTTGAAACAGGCGGTCTGAGCACACAAATAATGGATGTTGAGTCCTTCGCCAGCGAAAATGCTTTCTCGCTACTTGTAGAGCAGCTGCCGGATCAGGGCGTGGATCGCACCATCGCCGTTATCGACATCGGTGCAACCATGACGACTCTCAATGTCGTACATAACCTGAAAAGTGTTTATACCCGCGATACCGTGTTTGGCGGCAAGCAACTGACAGAAGAAATCATGCGCCGGTACGGCCTGTCATTTGAAGAAGCCGGCATGGCCAAGCGCCAGGGCGGTTTGCCGGAAAATTACCTGACTGATGTGCTGGAACCCTTTAAGGAAGCCATGGTGCAACAGGCAAGCCGTTCTCTACAGTTCTTTTACTCATCAAGTCCGCACAGCAAGGTCGATCACATTGTGCTGGCGGGTGGCAGTGCTTCTATCCCGGGCATGGATGAAATGATCCAGGAAAAACTGGGCGTTGAAACCACGCTCGCCAACCCGTTCGCATCCATGTCATTATCGGCACGGGTAAAACCACAGACACTAAGTAATGATGCCCCTGCTCTGCTGATCGCTTGCGGGCTGGCCCTGAGGAGCTTCGACTGATATGGCACATATCAACCTGCTTCCCTGGCGTGAGGAACTGCGCAAACAGAAACAACGTGAATTCGGCATTATCGCAGGCGGCTCGGTTATGCTTGCGGGCCTGATCGTACTGCTTGCTCACTTTCACGTTGATGGTCTTATTAATGACCAGAAACAGCGCAACGCCTACCTTACGAGCGAAATAGAAATTCTCGACAAGCGCATTGGCCGGATCAAGCAACTGGAGGCCATGAAACAGAACCTGCTGGCACGTATGAACGTCATCCAGGAACTGCAGGGCAGCCGTCCGGAAAGCGTCCACCTGCTGGACGAGCTGGTCAGGACACTGCCAGAAGGCGTACACCTGAAGAAATTTACCCAGAAAACCAGGGCATTAACCATGACAGGCATGGCCGAGTCAAATGCGCGGGTTTCAGATTACATGCGCAAGATCGATGCATCAGACTGGCTCACAGGCCCACGCCTGAATGTCATTAAAACCACTGATTCAGGCCGCCGGCGCATTGCCAACTTCACCTTGCGTGGCAAGCAGAAGACCCTCAAGCAGCTTGAAGATGAAGCCGCGGCAGCTGGCGAGGTGAAAAAATGAACCTGGATATCAATGATCTCGACCTGACCAATGTTGTACGCTGGCCCGCAGCTGCCAAGGCCGTGGTTATTCTGTTCCTCATGGGCGGCGTTATTTTTCTGGGCTACTGGTTTCACACCAAGGACCAGCTGGCGGACCTGGCCAAGGCCGAAGAAAAAGAAACAGGGTTGAAGGTCATCTTTGAAACCAAGGCTAAACAGGCCGTCAACCTCGAAGCCTATGAAAGACAGCTCGAGGAAATGCGTGAGTCCTTCGGCGCCATGCTGCGACAACTGCCGAACAAAACAGAAGTCGCCGACCTGCTGGTGGATGTCTCCCAGACCGGCCTTGCAAGCGGCCTGGAATTCAAACTGTTCCAGCCACGTGCCGAGGTTCCCAGGGAGTTTTACGCCGAATTGCCAATCAGCATACAGGTGGTCGGAAACTATCATGAATTCGGCGAATTCGTCAGCGGTGTTGCATCACTGCCCCGTATTGTGACCGTGCATAACGTCAGCATCGCCAGGGCCGAAAAAAGCAAGAGTGGCCTGCTGAAAATGAACCTGACAGCCAAGACCTATCGTTACATTGATGAGGAAGAGGCTGCCAACAACAAGAGTACCAAGTCCAAGAAGAAAAAGAAGAAGGGAGGCAAAAAATGACCGGTTTTAACTATCGACTGGCGCGTTTCCTGTGCATAACCTCACTGTCAGGCATGCTGGCAGCCTGTTCCGGTAACCCGACGGCTGATCTGGAAGAGTATGTACAGATAACCAAGAGCCAGCAGAAATCGAGCATTGAACCCCTGCCTGAATTCAAGCCTTACGAGTCATTTGCCTATCAGGCAACTGACCTGCGTGACCCGTTTACAGCGCCATCATTCTCGCACGTGCAGCCAAGTGCCCAAATCGCCAGCAGCAACAATGGCATCAAACCTGACTTTGCACGGCCCGCAGAACCACTGGAGGAATTCCCTCTGGACAGTCTGCGGATGGTCGGCACGCTGGAACAGCACGAGAATCACTGGGCGCTGATTAATGACACGGATGGAACCATCCATCGTGTAGAGCCAGGCAACTATGCCGGCCAGAATCACGGCAAGATCACACGTATCACCGAATATGAAGTTGAACTCACGGAAATCGTGCCTGATGGTATCGGGGGCTGGATAGAACGCCAGGCCTCAATTGCAATCAGCGAATAATCCCACAGGGGGATAACAGTAATGAGCGTAACCATGTCAGATCGTTTGCAGACAAGCGAAGTCACTTTGATTAAATCCATAAAACAGAATGGCCGCAGAGCGTGTCACAGTCTGTTTGCCGCAGCGTGTCTGTTTCTGGGCAGCACCGTGGCAGCACACGCCGCTGATGCGGCCTCTGGCAACACCCTGCAATCGGTGGATGTTGCCGGCTTACCGGGCAACAAGGCGCAAATCACCCTGACCCTGAGCAACCCTGCACCCGCTCCCCTGACTTTCACCATTGATAATCCTGCGCGAATTGCACTGGACCTCCCCAACACCAGCAACGGCCTGGCACAACGCTCGCAGGATATCGGCATCGGCATGGCAGAAAGCCTGACCGCCATCGAGGCACAGGGCCGTACCCGCATTGTTGTTAACCTGGTTGACATGGTGCCCTATGAGGCCCATGCAGACGGCAACAAAATCATTCTCACTGTGCAGAGCGGCGGCAGCCAGCTGTCCGAAGCGGCAGCAGCGGCAGCCCGTGCCAGCGGAGATGGTAGTGACAGCATAAGCAACATCGACTTCCGTCGCGGTGAAGACGGTCAGGGCAGGGTTATCGTCAGCCTGTCCGACCCCTCTGTACCGGTTGACATGCAACAACAGGGCGGCAAGGTACTGGTCGATTTTTATCGGACACAGCTGCCGGAAGACCTTGAACGTCGCCTTGACGTTCTCGACTTCGCCACACCGGTCAAGACAATTGACACCTACACCAGGGGCGACAATGTCCACATGGTGATCACGCCAATGGGTGAGTATGAATATATCGCCTACCAGACGGACAACCAGTTCACCATTGAAGTGCGCGCACTGACCAAGAAAGAAGTGGAAGACGCCAAGAAAGATGAGCTCGGCTTCTCCGGCGAGCGTCTGTCTCTGAATTTCCAGGACATTGAAGTCCGCTCCGTGCTGCAGCTTATTGCTGACTTTACCGGCATGAACGTGGTCGTCAGTGACACCGTCCGCGGCAGCCTGACACTGCGGCTCAAGAATGTTCCCTGGGACCAGGCGCTGGACATCATCCTGAAGACCAAGGGTCTGGGTATGCGGCAGACGGGTAACGTCATGCTGGTTGCACCCAGCGAAGAGATTGCCGCCCGCGAAAAGCTGGAGCTGGAATCGAAAAAGCAAATTGAAGAACTGGAACCAATGTATTCCGAGTATATCCAGATCAACTATGCCAAGGCCTCCGATATCGCGGTATTGCTGAAAAGCTCTGACACCACCCTGATGTCAGACCGTGGCATGGTAACGACGGACAAGCGCACCAATACCCTGCTGGTACAGGATACGGCAGGCAAGCTGGTAGAGGTTCGCCAGCTGGTAGCACGACTTGATATCCCGGTACGCCAGGTGCTGATCGAATCCCGCATCGTGATTGCAAACAACGATTTCTCCAAGGAACTCGGCGTCAAATTCGGCCTTAACAAGGAAACCGAGTTTAACGGCGGCAACAATATCATCTCTGTTGGCGGTACCCGCCCGGGCAATCCCGCTACCGGTGGCGGCGGAGTCATTGATCCTGACTTTCCTGACAGCAGCGCAGACGGACTGCTGGTCGACCTGGGCGCCGTCGGAGCCAGCAGTTCCATCGGCATGGCCATCGGCAAGGTGGGCAGTTACATGCTGAACCTGGAACTGTCCGCCATGGAAGCCGAAGGACAGGGCGAGATCATCTCCAGCCCGCGCGTCCTGACCTCCAATCAGAAAGCGGCCTTTATTGAATCCGGTACCGAGATTCCCTATCAGCAGGCAACCTCGAGTGGTGCGACCTCCACGTCTTTCCAGAAGGCCGTGCTGAGCCTGAGCGTCACCCCGCAGATTACGCCGGATGACCGTCTGATCATGGATCTGCAGATCAGCAAGGATTCTGTTGGTGAATTCTCGGTCGATGGCATCCCGTCCATTGATACCAACGAAGTATCCACCCAGGTACTGGTCGACGATGGCGAAACACTGGTACTCGGTGGCATCTACGAGCAGGTGAAACGCGATGAGATCGACAGAACACCGTTCTTTGGTGAACTGCCACTGGTTGACTGGATGTTCAAGAAGACGCTCAAACAGGATGACCGCGCCGAGCTGCTGATCTTCGTGACACCCAAGATCGTCAAGGAAGAGCTCAATATCTAGCTTCCCTGAGCTGGCAATACTTGCCAGCCACCTCGTAATCTGTCATATCTGCCCGGCATGAAAACGCCGGGCAGTTTGTTTCTGACCGGTCCCATGGGGGCCGGTAAATCCACCATCGGTCGACAGCTGTCAAAACAGCTTGGTCTGCCGTTCCACGACAGCGACCATGAAATCGAGGCTCGCACGGGCGTGGATATCCCGCTCATTTTCGAGCTTGAAAGCGAAGCCGGCTTCCGCAAACGCGAATGCGTCGTCATTGACGAACTCACGCAACTCCCGAATATCGTACTGGCCACAGGTGGTGGCGCCATACTTGACCCGGTCAACCGGCAACACCTGGGCAGCCGCGGCAAGGTAATCTACCTGCATGCTTCCGTTAACCAGCAGCTCAAACGCACCCGCATGGACCGGAACAGGCCGCTACTGCAAACAGAAAACCCGCGTGCCAGGCTTGAGGAATTGATGGCTATACGAGACCCCCTGTACCGGGAAATCGCCCATATTGTTATTGACACCGACGGCATGCGCGTCCGCGATGTGGTTAAGAAAATACTGCAGATGCTGGAGTAATTAGCACTGATTTTTGCCCTGCAGCCTGTTTTTTTAGCTATGCTCGCTGCAATAAGCACACAGACAAACATGCTATGAATACCCTGACAGTTGATCTTGGCACGCGCAGTTATCCCATCTACATCGGGCAGGCATTGCTTGGCAAACCCGAACTGCTGGAAAAATACATCAGTGGACAGCAGGTCATGCTGGTCAGCAACGAGACGGTCGCCCCCCTCTACCTGCAGACTGTGCTGGATATGCTTGCCGGTTTTGAAACAGCAACCGTCATCCTTCCGGATGGCGAACAGTTCAAAAACCTCGACACACTGAACACCATCTTCAGTGCCCTGCTGGAGAATCGCTTTAATCGTGATTGCACCCTGATCGCACTGGGCGGGGGAGTGGTTGGCGACATCACCGGTTTTGCAGCCGCCAGCTACCAGCGTGGCGTGCCTTTCCTGCAAATTCCCACTACCCTGCTGGCCCAGGTCGACTCTTCGGTGGGCGGCAAGACCGGGGTCAACCACCCGCAGGGCAAGAACATGATCGGGGCCTTTCACCAGCCCCGTTGCGTACTCATCGACACCAATACCCTGGACACACTGGATGACCGGCAGCTCGCCGCCGGGCTCGCAGAAGTCATCAAGTACGGACTGATCCACGACGCCGACTTCTTTGCCTGGCTGGAAACCAACATGGACGCATTGAAGGCGCGTGACAAGCAGGCACTGGGTTATGCGATCGAACGTTCCTGCGCCATCAAGGCAGAAATTGTGGCCGCAGATGAGCGCGAGAGCGGCAAGCGCGCCCTGCTGAACCTGGGGCACACCTTCGGACACGCCATTGAAACCGGCACAGGTTATGGCACATGGCTGCACGGAGAAGCCGTTGCCACCGGTATGCTAATGGCCGCTGACCTGTCAGCACGCCACGGCTGGCTGCAGGCCGAGGCGGTACAGCGCACGGAACAACTGTTGCAACGGGCCGGCCTGCCCACTACCCCCCCGGAGTCCATGAACGAGGAACAATTCAGGCAGTTAATGTCCATCGACAAAAAAGTGATCGGTGGCAACTTGCGCCTGGTGTTACTCAAAAACATGGGTGAAGGCATCATCACCGGCGACTTCCGGCAGGAACTGCTCAGCGAAACCCTGAACATGGGTAGCTGAAGACCATGAGCAGCGTATCCGCCACGGTCCACAACAGCACACTGGCACCCTGCGCAGCTGACCCTGCTGCTTCACGAGGCCGCTTGCACCCGGAAGCCTCACCCGCCTACCGCTCTGAATACCAGCGCGACCGTGACCGCGTCATCCATTCCGCCGCATTTCGCCGGCTGGAATATAAGACCCAGGTGTTTGTGAATCACGAGGGCGACCTGTTTCGTACCCGGCTGACACATTCAATAGAAGTCGCCCAGGTGGCGCGCTCAATCGCACGCGCCCTGCAACTGAATGAAGATCTGACCGAGGGTATTGCACTGGCACATGACCTTGGTCACACACCGTTCGGGCATGCCGGGCAGGATGCCCTGAATGCCTGCATGAAAAACTATGGCGGCTTTGAGCACAATCTGCAGTCACTGCGCGTTGTTGATGAACTGGAAGACCGCTATGCGGAATTCCCCGGCCTTAACCTGACCTTTGAAACGCGTGAAGGCATCATCAAACATTGTTCTCTCAAGAATGCTGCTGAACTGGGTGATCTCGGGCGCCGGTTTATCGAAAAACAGCAACCGTCGCTGGAAGCACAGCTGACCAACCTCGCCGATGAAATTGCCTATAATAGCCACGACGTCGACGATGGCTTGCGTTCCGGGCTGATCACCGTCGAGGCACTCGCCACCATCACTCTCTTTCAGGAACAGTACGAGACCGTGCGTTCCCTTTACCCGGACCTGGCACCGCGCCGCACCATTCATGAAGTGGTGCGGCGCCTGATTGGTTGCCAGGTCATTGACCTGGTGGAGACCAGCAGGGCAGCACTGGATCAGGCAAACCCGGACAGCATCGATGCAGTGCGCCAGCACGACAACCCCCTGATCGCCTTCAGCGAATCCATGCGCGAAAAGAATCTTGAGCTAAAGCGCTTTCTGCGCACCAACCTTTACCGGCACTACCGCGTTCACCGCATGAGTGCCAAGGCCGGGCGTACCATAACAGCGCTGTTCGAGGCCTATATTGATGATCCACGGCTGATGCCGGAAGAAGCCCAGCAACAAGCCACATTGCTCGAAAACATCGCTGGCAAGGATGGCTGCGCACGGGCCGTCGCTGACTATATCGCGGGTATGACCGACCGCTATGCCATTGCCGAATATGAGCGCACCTTCAACCCGGCGAACTAGTACTCCGACAGGGTCGGAGTACTGATGCGCCTCTACATGCAAATACCGCCTGAGGGTGACAAGGCGCCGCGTTACTATCACCTGCACATACAGGAAGATTTACTGGAAGGCTGGAGCCTGATCCGTGAATGGGGTTACCAGGGTGCGTCCGGACGCGTAAAAAAAGAACACTTTCAGGATCGTGAAGCGGCCGAGGCCGCACTGCTGACAGTGCGCGACGAACAAATCAAACGCGGCTACCAAGTGGTCTTCATGCAGTCGACTGCTGGCTGACCGTCACCCTGCTTGCAAGCCACGCAAATCAGCAGGCCCGGCCGCGGTTTACATCCCTCTGAAAACAAAAAGAAAAAACAACCCGTCCCAAATTGAACCACCGGCCATCCGGCGCTATACTATTCGGCCTTTTGGCCCGGGCTCATGCTGCCACAGCCGGCCCTGCCAGATCAGCATTTAAAAGATATAACATATTGTAATTAAAGGTGTTTCCGATGATGACTGGCTCATTGCCTCCAAGACAAGGCCTATATGACCCTGCCAATGAACACGATGCCTGCGGTGTCGGGTTTGTGGCCAACGTCAAGGGTCGCAAAAGCCATGAAATTATCCGCCAGGGACTCAGCATCCTGGAAAACCTGACCCATCGCGGCGCTGTCGGCGCAGACCCGAAGGCCGGCGACGGCGCTGGCATTCTGATCCAGATACCCGACGCCTTCCTGCGCGCATGCTGCGACGATCTCGGCATCACCCTGCCCGAACCGGAAAGCTATGGCGTGGGCATGGTGTTTCTGCCACAACCGGTAGCAACCCGCAATCACTGCGAAACACTGATCGAACAAACTATTGCCGAGGAAGGCCAGTCCTTGCTGGGCTGGCGCGATGTCCCCACCAATAACCAGGGACTGGGTAAAAGCGTCAAGCAGGTAGAGCCGGTGATCCGGCAGGTCTTCATCGGCAGGGGCGATAACTGCGCGGCCACTGATGATTTTGAACGCAAGCTGTTTATTATTCGCAAGCGCGTTGAACATGCCGTTCGCGACGCCGGACTGGCTGGCAGTGAATGCTTCTATGCCCCGTCCATGTCGGCGCGGACCCTGTGCTACAAGGGCATGCTGCTGGCCAACCAGGTCAACACTTACTATCAGGATCTGAACGACGATCGCCTGACCTCGGCACTGGCACTGGTACACCAGCGCTTCTCTACCAATACTTTCCCGTCCTGGGATCTTGCACATCCGTTCCGCATGATCGCCCACAATGGCGAGATCAACACCATGCGTGGCAACATCAACTGGATGAATGCACGCCGTCATTCTATGGCCTCGAAGCTGTTTGGCGACGACCTGCAAAAACTCTGGCCGCTCATAGCCGAGGGACAGTCCGATTCAGCCTGCTTTGACAATGCCCTGGAACTGCTGGTAACCGGTGGCTACTCCATGGCCCACGCCATGATGCTGCTGATTCCGGAAGCCTGGGCCGGTAATCCGCTGATGGATGAGGCACGCCGCGCCTTCTACGAATACCATGCCGCCGTGATGGAACCGTGGGACGGCCCGGCAGCCGTTGCCTTTACCGACGGCCGCCAGATCGGTGCCACGCTGGACCGCAACGGCCTGCGGCCGGCACGTTACCTGATCACCAATGACGATCTGGTGGTAATGGCCTCCGAAATGGGCGTCCTCGACATTGCCGAGGAACGCATTGTCAAGAAATGGCGCCTGCAGCCCGGCAAAATGTTCCTGATTGACATGGAACAGGGCCGCATTATTGATGACAGGGAACTCAAGGATAAACTGGCCGGCTGTCATCCCTACCCGGAGTGGTTGAAGAAGACCCAGGTCCAGCTGGAAAGTCTGCCGGGTGAAATCAGCCCGATGGTGCCGGACCATGCAACCCTGCTCAACCGCCAGCAAGCCTTTGGCTACACCCAGGAAGACACCAAGTTTCTGATGACACCCATGGCCGCCACCGGCCAGGAAGCCATCGGTTCGATGGGTGCCGACAACCCGATTGCCGTGCTCTCCTACAAGTCGAAGCCACTGTCAAACTACTTCAAGCAAAACTTTGCGCAGGTGACCAACCCGCCGATCGATCCGATTCGTGAAGAACTGGTGATGTCACTGGTTTCCCTGATCGGTCCGCGCCCCAACCTGCTGGGACATGAATCTGCCGGCGATAACATGCGCCTTGAGGTGTGTCAGCCGATCCTGACCAACACCGACATCGAGCGCATCCGCCATATCAAGGACCACACCGGTGGCGCCTTCAGCACAAAAACACTGGATATCTGCTATCCCGCCGCTAACGGCGCTGATGGCATGGAAGCTGCGCTGTCCGCTGTCTGTGAACAGGCCGAACAGGCCGTTAGCGATGGCTACAATATCCTGATCCTGTCAGATCGCAGCATAGATATTGACCACATAGCAATTCCCGCGCTGCTGGCTACATCCGCCGTCCACCACCACCTGATCCGCAACGGTCTGCGTACCGAATCCGGCCTTGTGGTAGAAACCGGTGCCGTGCGTGAAGTGCATCAATTTGCCACGCTGGCCGGTTATGGCGCCGAGGCCATCAACCCCTACCTCGCCTTTGAGACACTGGAGTCAATCCGCGGACAGCTGCCTGAGGAACTGGATACACACGAAGTCCAGAAACGCTATATCAAGGCAGTCGGCAAGGGCCTGCTCAAGGTTATGTCCAAGATGGGCATCTCGACCTACCAGTCCTACTGCGGGGCACAAATCTTTGATGCCGTCGGTCTCGGTTCCGACTTCGTTGACGCCTGGTTCACCGGGACCGCCACCACGATTGAGGGTATTGGCCTGCAACAGGTAGCCGAGGAAACCGTGCGCTGGCACCGCGACGCCTACGGCGATGCACCTATTTATCAGAACAGCCTTGATGTCGGTGGCGACTATGCCTTCCGTCTGCGCGGCGAAGACCACATGTGGACACCCGACAGCATTTCAAAGCTGCAGCACGCCACCCGTGCCAACGATGCCAAGACCTTTCGCGAATTCGCACAGCTGGTTAACGAACAAAACAAGCGACTGCTGAACCTGCGCGGCCTGTTCGAATTCAACTGTAGCAACGACCCGGTACCACTGGAAGAAGTCGAATCTGCAAAGGAAATCGTCAAGCGGTTTTCTACCGGCGCCATGTCATTCGGCTCCATTTCCTACTAAGCGCACACCACGCTGGCAATTGCCATGAACCGCATCGGCGGAAAATCCAACACCGGTGAAGGTGGCGAGCTGCCGGAGCGCTTCAAGAGCATGGAAAACGGCGATTCAAAGCGCTCTGCTATCAAACAGGTCGCTTCCGGTCGCTTTGGTGTCACCACTGAATACCTGGCCAACTCCGATGTCATCCAGATCAAGATGGCACAGGGCGCCAAGCCCGGTGAAGGCGGACAGCTGCCCGGTCACAAGGTCGACGCAACCATCGCCAGGGTACGGCATTCAACCGCCGGGGTCGGACTGATTTCACCGCCGCCACATCATGATATTTATTCCATTGAAGACCTGGCACAACTGATCCATGACCTGAAGAATGCCAACCCGCAGGCTGATATCAGCGTCAAGCTGGTTGCTGAGGTCGGTGTTGGCACGGTGGCCGCCGGCGTCTCCAAGGCACATGCCGATCACGTCACCATCGCCGGTTTTGATGGCGGTACCGGTGCCAGCCCGCTGACCTCAATCAAGCATGCCGGATCACCCTGGGAAATCGGGCTTGCAGAAACCCACCAGACGCTGGTAATGAACAACCTGCGCAGCCGTATTGCTGTACAGGTAGACGGCGGTATGCGCACCGGTCGCGACGTCGTGGTTGGCGCACTGCTGGGCGCAGATGAATTCGGCTTCGCCACCGCACCGCTGATTGTTGAAGGTTGCATCATGATGCGCAAATGCCATCTGAACACCTGCCCGGTCGGTGTCGCCACCCAGGACCCGGAACTGCGCAAGCGTTTTACCGGCAAACCGGAACACGTGGTGAACTACTTTTTCTTTGTCGCCGAGGAAATCCGCGAGCTGATGGCGCAACTGGGCTTCCGCAAGTTCGATGACATGATTGGTCAATCACAACACCTGAACATGCGCAAGGCCATCGATCACTGGAAGGCACAGGGACTGGACTTCTCCCGCGTGCTGCACAAGCCGGAGGCGGGACCCGGCGTTGGCATTTACCATACCGGGAAGCAGGATCATGGACTCGACAAGGCACTGGATAACGAGCTAATCGCACTTTCCCGCGATGCCCTGGATAACAAGACACCGGTGAAGATAGAGCTGCCCGTTCGCAACACCAATCGGACTGTTGGCACCATGCTCTCCGGTGAAGTCGCCAAACGCTACGGCCATGCCGGTCTGCCCGAAGACACCATCAACATCACCCTGCGCGGCACCGCCGGTCAGAGTTTCGGGGCCTTCGCGGCACATGGCATCAGCATGGAACTGATTGGTGAAGGCAACGACTACGTTGGCAAGGGACTCTGCGGCGGACGACTGGTGGTTTACCCGCCGGCGGAAACTCCGATTATCGCGGAAGAAAATATTATTGTCGGCAACACCGTACTGTACGGCGCCATCAGCGGCGAATGCTATTTCCGCGGCGTCGCCGGTGAACGTTTTGCCGTGCGTAACTCCGGCGCGATCGCGGTCGTCGAAGGCGTTGGCGATCACGGCTGCGAATACATGACCGGCGGTATCGTTGTGGTACTGGGCGAATCCGGCCGGAACTTCGCAGCCGGCATGAGTGGCGGCATCGCCTACGTACTCGACGAGCAGGGTGACTTTGAACAGCGCTGCAACCTGGCGATGGTTGATCTCGAGCCGATCCCGGCTGAAGACGACGCACTGGAAAGCCTGGAACACCAGGGTGGTGATCTGGAGACCCACGGTCTCGTGGACATCAGCCATGACATGACACGCTATGACGCAGCGCGCCTGCGCCTGCTGATTGAAAGACACACGCATTACACCGGCAGCAGCCGTGGCCGGCAGATACTGGATAACTGGAGAGACTACTTGCCGAAATTTGTCAAAGTCATGCCGGTTGACTACCGCCGCGCGCTACAGGAAATGCAGGCGGTACAGGCAGCCGCCGGACAAGCGGCCAGGGGAGAACACTAGGCATGGGTAAACCCACGGGTTTTCTTGAATACGAACGGCTGGATCGCACCTACGCGCCCGCTGCCGACCGTGTTCAACATTACAACGAATTTGTTATTCCGCTGAAAGAGAATGAAATCAGCCGGCAGGGTGCGCGCTGCATGGATTGTGGCATTCCCTTCTGCCACCAGGGCTGTCCGGTCAACAACATCATTCCCGACTGGAATGATCTCGTTTACCAGGGCAACTGGCAGGAAGCGCTGACCGTGCTGCACTCAACCAACAATTTCCCGGAATTTACCGGCCGAATCTGCCCGGCACCCTGCGAGGCTGCCTGCACATTAAACATTGATGACAACCCGGTCACTATCAAGACGATTGAGTGTGCCATCGTCGACAAGGGCTGGGAAGAAGGCTGGATTCAGCCACAGATCGCCGCCCACAAGACCGGCAAGCACATTGCCATTGTCGGATCGGGTCCTGCCGGCCTGGCAGCCGCCCAGCAACTTGCACGCGCCGGGCATGAGGTCGACCTGTTTGAAAAAAATGATCGCATCGGTGGACTGATGCGTTACGGCATTCCCGGCTTCAAGATGGAAAAGAAAACTATCGACCGGCGCATGGCGCAGCTACAGGCTGAAGGTGTTACGTTCCACACAGACACACACATCGGCGACACCCTGCCGGCCAAAGAATTGCTCGACAAGTTTGACGCCGTCGTGCTGACCGGCGGTTCGGAACACTCCCGTGACCTGGAAGTTCCCGGCAGAGAGCTGGACGGCGTGCACTTCGCCATGACGTTTCTGCCGCAACAGAACAAACGTAACGAGGGTGACATCATTGACCCGGCCATCTCGCTGACTGCCGAGGGCAAGCATGTCATCGTCATCGGCGGCGGCGATACCGGCTCCGACTGTATCGGCACCTCTTTCCGTCAGGGAGCCCTGTCAGTAACGCAACTGGAAATCCTGCCGCAGCCGCCGGAAAAGGAAAACAAGGCACTGACCTGGCCGGACTGGCCCAACAAGATGCGCACCTCAAGCTCTCAGGACGAAGGTGCCGTGCGTGACTGGTCGGTCGCCACCAGCTCCATCGAAGGTGAAGACGGCAAGGTAACTGCCATCAATTGTGTACGGCTGGACTGGAAACAGGATGACAACGGGCAGTGGAAAATGACCGAAGTCCCGGGCAGCGAATTTCAGCTGAAGGCTGATCTGGTACTGCTGGCCATGGGGTTTGTCCACCCGGTCCATACAGGCATGCTGCAGGAGCTGGATGTGACACTGGATCCACGCGGCAACGTCCAGGCCGATACCGAGCAATACCAGACATCGATCGACAAGGTGTTTTCCGCCGGCGACATGCGCCGGGGGCAATCGCTGGTCGTCTGGGCAATTCGCGAAGGTCGTCAGTGTGCGCGTGCGGTGGATGAGTTTTTGATGGGTTGTTCGGATTTGCCGAGATAATTCGTACGTATTATCAGTACATCTGCATTTTCAGGGGTTTCGCCCCCAGTCCCGTTGCACTCACCGAGTACCCTTCTCCTGGGCAAGCAAGAGCATGTACCTCGCCATTTATGGCGAAGCCAGAAGTTAAATTAAAATTTACTAACGCAAACACACTACCCAACATACAATACCCACCATGCAACCACTCCAAAACGACCGACTCATCCGCGCGCTGCTGCGCCAGCCGGTCGATGTAACACCGGTCTGGATGATGCGCCAGGCAGGTCGCTACCTGCCTGAATACCTGAAAATACGCAAGGAAGCGGGCAGTTTCATGGATCTATGCACCAATCCGGAACTGGCTTGCGAAGTCACGATGCAGCCACTCAGTCGCTTCCCGCTGGATGCCGCCATCCTGTTCTCCGACATCCTCACCATTCCGGATGCCATGGGACTGGGACTGTACTTTGAGACCGGCGAAGGGCCGCGCTTTGAGAGACCGGTACGCACAGCGGCAGACGTAAAGGCACTGGGTGTACCGGACCCGGAAACAGAATTACGCTACGTCATGGATGCAGTGCGACTGATTCGCCAGACGCTCGATAACACGCTGCCACTGATCGGCTTTTCCGGCAGCCCCTGGACACTGGCGACCTACATGGTCGAGGGCAGTTCGACCAAGACCTTCTCACACGTCAAGGGCATGTTGTACAGCGAGCCAAGATTATTGCACCGGATGCTCGACACCGTTGCACAATCGGTAACCAGTTACCTGAATGCCCAGATCGCAGCCGGCGCACAGGCCGTCATGATTTTTGATACCTGGGGCGGCGTGCTTACCCCCGAGGACTACCGCGACTTTTCCCTGCAGTACATGCAACAAATCGTTTCCGGACTAACCCGCAAGGCAGACGGACTGCAGGTTCCCGTGGTGTTGTTCACCAAGGGTGGCAGCCAGTGGCTGGAAGACATGGCGGATACCGGTGCCGATGCGCTGGGTATCGACTGGTCAACCGACCTTGCTATGGCGCGCCAGCGCGTCGGCGACCGGGTTGCCCTGCAGGGTAACCTTGACCCGGCCGTTCTCTATGCAACACCAGACGTTATTCGGGAAAAAGTCGGCAATGTACTGGCACAGTTTGGCAACGGTGCCGGACACGTATTCAATCTGGGACACGGCATCACCCCGGACGTTAACCCCGAACATGCCGGCGCACTGGTAACAGCCGTGCACGAACTCAGCGCACAGTATCACCAGTAACTACCCTCTCAAATAAAACCTGTAGGAGCGGACCTTGTCCGCGATTGTTTTTTACCTCAGAAAACAATCGCGGACAAGGTCCGCTCCTACACAAGCTCAGCCAACAACATATCCATCATGCGCTGCGCCTGTGATCGGTAGCCATCCCCGAATATGTTCAGATGATTAAGTATGTGGTACAGGTTATACAGCGTCTTGCGTACGCCGTAGCCGGCATCAAGCGGGTAATCCGCCTGGTAGGCGGCATAAAAATCAGGCCCAAATCCCCCGAACAATTCAGTCATCGCGATATCCGCCTCGCGGTCACCGTAATACACCGCAGGGTCATAAATCGTCGGTTCGCCTTCACGGGTAAAGGCGTAATTACCGGACCACAGATCACCGTGCAGCAGTGACGCCTGCGGCGAATAGTCCGCAAACAGCACCGGAAATGCATCCAGCAGCTTTTCACCCTGTGATTGCAGTCGGCCTCCGTGGCCATTTTTTTCGGCCAACTCCAGCTGGAACTGCAAGCGGTGCGTTCGCCAGAAGCTTACCCAGTCATGATCACTGGTATTCACCTGCAGCGTGGAGCCGATGGTGTTATCCGTCTCCCAGCCAAACCGTTCGCGCCTCACCCGGTGCATGGCAGCCAGTCCTTCACCCAGCGCCGCAAGGTCACCGTGACTGTCCAACTCCAGATCTTCCAGCACTAAATAAGCGGACTCACCGTCATCGCCCCAGCACACAGGCTCGGGCACTTTCAGCGTATGACTGCTCTGCAACTCCCGCAGCCCCAGCGCCTCGGCCGCAAACATATCAGTCCGGCTGGCACTGTTTAACTTCACAAAATAACTGTCATCACCATAGCGCACGCGCATCGTCTGGTTGATACAGCCACCACCTGTCGATACCTGCCCTGACAGTTCGCCCTGCTTGCCGGTGGCAGCTGCAATGTCAGCACCTATAGCTTCCCAAAGAGACATACAATCTTCCTTCTAAGTACTTATAACTTCAAACGAGTAACCCCCTCTCCTGTATGCCCGGTGCTTAATCGGGCGCTCCGGGAGAGGGCCGGGGAGAACGAAGCGAGGGGCCGGGAATAAAACACAAGAACAAATCACCTGCCCTGGAGTAAAGGGAGTACTCGCCAGTAACTATGAAGACGAACGAACCAGCCGCGCAGCCGTCATACGCCCCAACCCAAGATCTGCACACGCCGCGGTAATCGACTCGGCCGATACAGCGTTGCGCGCGATGTCCGCCTCCGTCACCTGCATATCCGGATCAACCGCAATACCCGTCAGCTCACGTGCCAGCAAGGCATCAGCTTCATGTTCCTGCAACAACCGTTGTACACGTGCCGCACCGCGTAACTTCAAATCTGCCACGGCATCAATCTGCTGATAGATTTCCGGCAGCGAACCAAAAGTCGCCAACAGTGCCGAGGCTGTTTTCGGCCCGATACCCGGCACACCGGGAATGTTATCTACAGCATCACCGGCCAGCGCCAGCCAGTCAGCGACCTGGTGTGGCTCCACTCCCAGCCATTTCTGCACATCCTGATGCTGATGGCGTCGGTTGCGCGCGTAATCCCACAGCATATCGCCGGGTTCGAGCAACTGCGCCAGGTCCTTGTCGGCACTCATCACGACAATCGAGTAACCCTGTGCGCGCATGCGTGCTGCAATCGTGCCGATCAAGTCATCTGCTTCATAGCGGTTACTGGAAAAATCGGCCAGCCCCAGTGTTTGCACCAGCGTACGACAAAAATCGAACTGCTTGCTGAGTTCCGGTGGCGGTGATTCACGGTTCGCCTTGTAGTCCGGAAAGATTTCGTTACGAAACGAGGTTGTCAGACTCTCGTCAAAGGCAACTGCCACGTGTTCCGGTTTAACCTGCTCCAGAAAACCGGCCAGAAAACCGGCAAAACCGTGCAGCGCATTGATCGCGTCACCGTTACTGTTTTGCAGATCATCAGGCACCGAGTAGTAAGCACGAAAGATATAAATACTGGCGTCAATCAGGTAGACGCGCGGTTTGGAAGCAGCCACGGTAACTGGTTCGGTTCGGGTTGGTTTCAGTAGTCGCGCGCAAGACGCTGGTGCAAGGGACTGCTGCGCGGAAAATGCGCTCGCAAAAACTCCATCTGGTCGGCCAGCACACGGCGACCCTGCAGGTAAATATACTCGGCATGTGTGGGTATAAACGGCACGGCCAGCAACTGCATGGCCGCCTGTTCCGGTGTGCGCCCTGCCTTGTGATTATTACAGCGCCGGCAGGCAGTGACCACGTTGTTCCAGATATCCTGCCCCCCCTGAATCACCGGGGTGACATGATCGCGTGACAGCTCGCGGTGGTTGAAGGTTTCACCGCAATAAAGACACACATGGGAATCACGCTTAAACAGTGCGGAATTATTCAGCGGCGGAACATAGCGGTCACGGAATTTGTTCAGCGCCCGGTTATGGCCGAGTGTCGCAATGATGGAGTTCACTTCGATAAAGCTGCGTCGACCGGTTTTGGCACAGATCCCGCCGTGTACCCGGTACAGGAGTGTGCCGCAGGTATAGGCCACCTGCTCCAGATGGTAGAGGCGTACCGCGTCCTGATAGCCGACCCACTCGAGTGGCATACCCGACACATCTGTCCTCAATACCTGATGACTCAGATCCATCATTTCAGCACCTGTTGAACACCACCACTGCCGAACCCGCAGACAGCCCGACACCGGTATTCCGAAAGCATTCAAAGACTAACACGCTCGAAAAATCTGCGCCAGAGAACCACCGACCCCGGTACATCGAGCGCAACAAAACCATATGTTTTATCCATATTTCATCCAACAGTGTAAAATGCTATAAATCCCCCCTGATACTTGACGCCAAGGCACTCCCCTATGGAAGAAAAACTGACATTCCGACGCTATCGGGATAACGACGAAAAATATACCCGCTGGTCTGAGGATATCTTTAACGAAGACACCACCTACAAGTGTCCGACCTACGTGCACCGCACCCCGCCGTGTCAGGGTAGCTGCCCGTCCGGCGAGGATATCCGTGGCTGGCTACAGATTGTCCGTGGCATCGAAAAGCCACCGGCCGACATGGACTGGCAGGAATATGCCTTCCGGCGTTCCACTGATGCCAATCCGTTCCCGTCCATCATGGGGCGCGTCTGCCCGGCACCCTGTCAGGACGGTTGTAACCGCAATGAAGTCGAGGACTTCGTGGGCATCAATTCGGTGGAACAGTTTATTGGTGACCATGCACTGGAAGCCAAACTCACTTTCGAAAAGCCGGCACAGGAATCGGGCAAGAAAATTGCCATCATCGGTGGCGGCGTAGCGGGGCTCGCAGCCGCCTACCAGCTGCGCCGGCTGGGCCATGGCGCCACCATCTTCGACGAACGCGAAGAACTCGGCGGCATGACACGCTACGGCATTCCCGGCTACCGCATGCCGCGCGATGTCATGGATGGCGAGATTCAGCGCATCCTTGATATGGGTATCGATGTCCATATGAAGACGCGCATCGGCAAGGACATCAGCTTTGAGCAACTGGAAAAAGACTATGACGCTATCCTGCTTGCCATTGGTGCCCAGCAGGGGCGTGCCCTGAGCATCCCGGGCGGCGATGCCCCCAACTGCGTCAGTGGCGTGGCCTTTCTGGCCGCCTACAACGAGGGGCGTATGCAGCAGACGGCCAACAAAGTGGTGGTCATCGGTGGTGGCGACACGGCCATGGACGTGGTCTCGGTTGCCCGTCGACTGGGACATATCAACACACCCCATATCGATGGCCGCCCTGAAGCGGTGATCCGCGACCTGACCGCGCACGATGTCGCGACCTCCGCCAAACGCGACGGTTCCGAAGTCTTACTGATCTACCGTCGTCCGATCGAAGCCATGCCGGCTGCAGAACACGAAAGAATTACTGCCGCAAAAGAGGGCATCACGCTGCGCGGTAGCCTGGCGCCCAAGGAACTCGTCATCGGCGCTGACGGCCGTGCGACAGCACTGCGTGTCATTGAGGTCGAGTGGACGGACGGCAAAATGACCGAAAAGGAAGGCTCGGAATTCGATATCGAGTGCGACCTGATCGTGCCGGCTGTTGGCCAGTCCGGCGATCTGACCGGACTGGAGGATTTCGACAATGGCCGCGGCCTGATCGATTCCGACAAGTTCTACCAGGTACCGGACAAACCCGGCTACTTTGCCTGTGGCGACATCGTGCGTCCGCACCTGCTAACCACGGCCATCGGCCAGGCGGCCATTGCCGTGGACAGCATTGACCGCTACCTGGGCAGCGAAGAGCTTGGCCGCCGACCCAAGGTAGACGTGCACCACTTCAACCTGCTGGACAAGTTACGCGAAACCGAGCTTGCCCCCGAGGATTATGACCACCGCCAGGAGTGGGGCACCGACGAGTCCGGCTATGCCGTGCATAATTATGAAGACCGCTCACAGCAGGAAATCATTCCGCACGACATGCTGTACCTTGGACACTTTCCCTATACCGAACGCCGCAAGCGCGAGGAAACCGGGGTTGGCGCAGACCAGGTACTGGGGCATTTCGAGGAACGTTTCCGTGGACTGGATGAGGAGAACGTGCGTGCCGAGGCGGAACGCTGCATGAGTTGCGGCATGTGCTTCGAGTGCGACAACTGCGTCATTTATTGTCCGCAGGATGCCGTCTTGCGCACACCCAAGGATACCGCCACCATGGGGCGCTATGTCTACACGGACTACGACCGTTGCATCGGCTGCCACATCTGCGCCGAGGTCTGCCCGACCGGTTACATCAACATGGGCATGGGGATTGACTAGGGCCCGCACCATCACCCCGCGCGATGGATATGGATGTCCCATCACCCCGTAGGAGCGGACCTCGTCCGCGATTCGCTCAATGCGTACGGGGATGTACGAGTGCCGCGGTGTAAATCGGGGATAACTGGCAAGCTCATAAACAGGGGAACGGGAGCTAGCTGATTAATCAGGGAATCAAGGCATGAATCATCCTGCTTTGTGAACGAATGCACTGTTTTTATTCATTAAATTAAGCTAATATACTTGCCAACAGTCGGTCGACAAACCACTGTTAATTTAAACATTACATGTAACTTGCCCCGGGCTAACAGCACGACAAGTCGCATCGGAGATCACTATGCCGATACGCGTTGCTGTGCCCCACGAAACCACGCCCGGTGAACGCCGGGTCGCGCTGATCCCCGGCGTCGCTGAACAACTCACCAAACTCGGGTTACAGGTCCAGATACAGACCGGTGCCGGCTGTGCCGCCTTCTACCGGGACCAGGATTACACCACCGCTGAAATCGTGGAAGACCGCGCCACCCTGCTCGGGGAAGCGGATATCGTCCTGACAGTGAGTCCGCTGACTGCGGACGACGTCGCGCTGCTGCGCGAGGGCACCACGGTCATCGGCTTCCTGCATCCCCATGAATATGAGGACCGCATCTGCGCCCTGCGAGACAGGAAGATCACGGGCTTTGCCATGGAACTGATACCGCGTATCTCGCGGGCACAGAATATGGACGCCCTCTCCTCCCAGGCATCCATCGCCGGTTACAAGGCGGCGCTGATGGCCGCCAGCCGGACCGCACGCTTTTTCCCCATGTTGACCACGGCCGCCGGCACTATCCGGCCTGCCAAGGTGCTGGTTATTGGTGTCGGCGTCGCCGGCCTGCAAGCGATCGCGACAGCGAAGCGTCTCGGCGCGATGGTAGAGGCCTACGATGTCCGCCCGGAAACACGCGAACAGGTGGAATCCCTCGGTGCAAAATTTGTCGACGTGCAGGTCAAGGCCGTCGGCGAAGGCGGTTATGCCCGCGAACTGTCCGAGCAAGAGAAGCAGCAGGAAATGGAGGTACTTGCCCGGCACGTGATCGAGGCTGATGCCATCATTTCTACCGCCGGTGTGCCCGGGAAGCCGGCCCCGAAGATCATTACCAGCGCCATGGTTGACGACATGAAACCCGGTGCGGTCATCATCGATCTGGCCGCCTACAGTGGCGGCAACTGCGAATTGACCATCCCCGGTGAATCCTTCGGGCACGACCTTGTCATGATCTATGGTCCGCTCAATGTACCCGCCATGATGCCGGTCCATGCCAGTGAAATGTATGCCAAGAACCTGTTTAATTTCATGTCACTGATTGTCCGCGACGGTGAAATCAACCCGGACTGGGAGGATGAAATTGTCGCGGCCAGTGTACTCACCCGTAACGGGGTTATCGAGCATGGACTCACCTGCGCACGCGTTGAAGGAGAGCCATCATGATTGAAGGAATGACAGCACTGTATATCTTCATGCTGGCCGCATTCACCGGCTATGAAGTCATCGGGCGAGTACCGGCGATCCTGCATACCCCGCTGATGTCGGGATCCAACTTTGTGCACGGCATCGTACTGGTCGGCGCCATGATCGTAATGGGCCACGCGCACACCACGCTGGAGTTGGTTATCGCCTTCATCGGCGTCGCACTGGCCGCCGGTAATGCCGTTGGCGGCTACGTCGTCACCGAGCGCATGCTGGAAATGTTCAAGCCCAGCAAGGGGAGCAACTGATGCAGAACATAATTGAAATCAGTTACTTCATCGCGGCCATCCTGTTTATCCTGGGCCTCAAGAAGATGAGTTCACCGGTCACTGCGCGTGGCGGCATCATCTGGGCCGGCATCGGTATGCTGGTCGCCACCCTGATTACCTTCCTGCACCCCGGCATGAGTAACTACCTGCTGATGACTGCTGCCATCTTTGTCGGTGGCGTGGCTGCCCTGTGGTCGGGCAAAAAGGTCGCCATTACCGACATGCCGCAAATGATCGCCCTGTATAACGGCATGGGCGGTGGTGCGGCCGGTGCGATTGCCGCGGTGGAACTGCTCAAGGGCGAGTTCCACTCGCAGACTTTCCTGGTACTCGCCATTCTCGGCGCACTCATCGGCTCGGTGTCGTTTTCGGGCTCCCTGATCGCCTTTGCCAAACTGCAGGGCTGGCTGCGGCGTCCGTTGCGCTTTGCGGGCCAGCAATTCCTCAATATCGCCGTATTCCTGGCCGCCGTTGGCTTTGGCGTCCTGATAATTGTGCAAGGTGAATTCAACGGCACCATCATCCTGGGCTTTTTTCTCGCCGCACTCGCCTACGGCGTGCTGATGGCCCTGCCCATCGGTGGCGCCGACATGCCGGTGGTCATTTCGCTGTTTAATGCCCTCACCGGCCTCGCCGTCGCCTTTGAGGGCTTTGTGCTCAATAACGCCGCCATGATTATCGCCGGCACAGTGGTCGGCTCGGCCGGTACCCTGCTGACACAGTTGATGGCAAAAGCCATGAATCGCTCGATTGGCAATGTCCTGTTCAGCTCTTTTGGTGCGGCAGGTGGCGCCGAAGAAGAAAGCGTGGAAGGCAGTATGAAGCCCATCAACGCCGCCGATGCCGGCATCATGATGGCCTACGCTGATCGCGTGGTCATCATCCCCGGCTACGGCATGGCCGTGGCGCAGGCCCAGCACAAGGTCTGGGAACTGGCCGAACTGCTGATCAAGCGCGGCGTCGATGTGAAATTTGCCATTCATCCGGTGGCCGGTCGCATGCCGGGTCACATGAACGTGCTGCTGGCCGAGGCCAACGTACCCTATGACCGGCTCTACGACCTCGACGAAATTAACCCCGCATTCCCGCAAACCGATGTTTCACTGGTGATTGGCGCCAATGACGTGGTCAACCCCACGGCCCGCACCAGTCCGGACAGCCCGATCTACGGTATGCCCATCCTCAATGCAGACCAGTCAAAAAATGTCATTGTCATCAAGCGCGGGCAGGGCAAGGGCTTCTCCGGTGTCGAAAACGCGCTGTTCTTCGGTGACAACACGCGCATGCTTTACGGCGACGGCCAGGCCATGGCCAGTGAATTGATTGAGGCCATTAAAGAGTTTTGAGTTGAGCACGTGCGCCGATCTTGATG
>DAOVVG010000166.1 GCA_030632175.1 Gammaproteobacteria bacterium | reverse complement strand
TTAACCATACACCCAATTAGCTTGTATCACCAAACGCTAAACTTCCGCTTGGGGTCGGATCCGGTCCTTAAGCTATTGGCTATATAATAGATGACTAAACAAGAAGTTTGTGTCCGTACATGCCATACGGATACTATCTGCCAGATCAGGTTCAGCTAAACCAACCGAATCATCAACGCAGGTCGAGAACCTGCATAACCGGAGCAACTACAACGTCCAGCTCTGCATGTGCCTTGCGTAAGGCTGCCTCGACCTGCTCTGGCCTGGGCGCACAGGCAAACATAAACCCCAGGTAACTGCTCCCCTCCGGAAGAGGCACCAGCTCATAGCCATCACGAATGTTAATCAGAATATCTTCAATGAATGGAACTGCACGTGCGCGGGCAATCCCTTCGATACGGCGCAGGCTTCCGGCCTTTGTAATCGGAATCATCAGCACACCTGCGGCACCACTACTGCGCCTGATTGAAAGTGGCCGCCCTACTGCATGCGCAATCACCAGGTCCTCCAGGCTGTGACCGGTACCAAAACCGAGTAAGCGCGCGCATTCACCGCCGATGGTTCTTGCGGCCACCTCAATAATGGCGCAACCGGATTCGCCAATACGCACTTCCGCATGCACCGCGCCTTCGCACAACCCAAGCCCGTCACAGGCGTCCCTGACACACTCGATAATTTCCTGCTGAATCGCAGCTGTATGCCTGGAAGGTGTAATGTAATAGGTCTCTTCAAAGAAAGGCCCTTCCAGCGGGTCTGGCTTGTCAAAAATAGCCAGCACATCCAGCTTGCCCCGGTGCAGCAAACCCTCAAGCGCCACTTCCGGTCCGGGTATGAAGGCTTCTACCAGCACATGAGAGCTGACATAGTCATCTGCAATACCTTCAGCCTCGAGGATCAACTGAATCCGCTGGCATGCAGACTGCACATCTTGCTGTGTGTCAGCCCGTATCACTCCCCTGCTTGCCGATAATGATAGCGGCTTCACCACACAGGGAAATTCCAACTCCTCCAGTTGCGGCGCAATAGCCTTGCCGAGACTGAGGACACGAAAGTCCGGCACCCGGACACCCGCCGCCTGCAATACCTGCCTGGACAGATCCTTGCGGTGTGAGTACTGCGCAGCTTGCGGGGGATTATGCGGGAGTTTCAGGGTCTGGGCGATACGACTACCCAGTTCTACCGTGGTGTCATCCGTTGCGACGACACCGTTAAAAGGACGTTCCTGATTCGCCCGTAGCAACTGGTCCAGGGCTTCCGGCGCATCCAGGTCAATGTGCAGACCACTGGCAATGGCACCAACAAGAGAGTGTTCACCTTCGGAAGCGACCAGAACATCCACCCCTTGACGGCGGGCAGACTCAAGATAGGAAACAGTACGATAACTGTTCGGGGGGGCAATCAGCAGCAGACGCGAACGCGTCTGCTGGCGACGGTGATCAGGCACATCCTCCGCCGGCCGAACCGCATGCGCCACAGGTACCGGAACCACCGGTTACGGCAAACGCATTGTTGAACACAAAGCTGGCGCCAGTAGGTTTCTCAACATAATCAATTTCAACGCCGCGCAGAAAGTTCAGCGCGACCGCATCAACGTAAATATCGAAACCTTCTTCCGAACGAACGCTGTCATATTCAGAACGGCTATCGGTAAATGTCATACCGTAACCCATGCCGCCACAACCACCGCCGGAAACAAACACCCGAATAGCCTTCATGTCGTCGTCTTCAATCTGGCTGAACAACTCGCGCATTTTGCCGCGGGCCGCCTCAGTCAGTGCAAGATCGCCGCTGACCAGATCGGTACTGTAATCAACTGCTGCCTGTCCCATATCAAACTCCGTTGTTGTGCAATTACCGCTAGAATTTCAGATAGATTCAATATAAGCACAGAAGGCCGTGGATACCACCCTCCCTGATTGGGGATATTCCGGAGCCTTCCTGATAACCGGATATTTATTAATATAATCAGTTATTTATAAATACGCCGGATGACAACTGACGGCCGCTAGTGACCGGCCCGCACCAGACCACCCAACCCGCCCTGTTCCAGCACGCCGTTATACAACTCCCGAATGGCGCCCGGATCTTCCATCAACCAGACCTGCTCCAGCAGGTTGCGTGCCTCATCACGGGTAAAACTGCGGATCACCCATTTAACGCGAGAAAAATTACTGGCACTCATACTCAAACTGTTCACACCCAGACCCAGCAACGCCAGCGCCGCCGCAGGATCACCCGCCATTTCGCCGCAGACACTGACCGGCTTACCGAGCTGGTGCGCTTCATCAATCACCTGCCTGATTGCACGCAGCACTGCCGGATGCAGCGACTGGTACAGGCTTGCAACACGCGCGTTATTACGATCAACCGCCAGCAAATACTGCGTAAGATCATTGGTACCAATAGAAAAGAAATCCACCCGTTTTGCCATGGCACCGATCTGATACACGGCTGAGGGAACTTCAATCATGATACCGATTGGGGGACGCACCACTGCTTCTCCCTCCTCGAGCAATTCATCCAGCGCCTGGTTTATCAATGCTATAGCGAGATCCAGTTCGGTAACGGTTGAAATCATCGGCAACATAATCGTCAGATTATCCAGGCCAACGCTGGCGCGCAGCATGGCCCGGATCTGTGTCAGAAATATCTCCGGGTGATCCAGCGAAATACGAATACCGCGCCAGCCAAGAAACGGGTTGTCTTCGTGCACAGGGAAATAGGGCAGCATCTTGTCGCCGCCAACATCCAGGGTACGCAAGGTTACCGGTCTGGGTGCAAAAGCTTCCAGCGCCTTGCGATAGATGCGTAACTGTTCCTCTTCACCGGGGAAGCGATCCTGCATCAGAAACGGGATCTCGGTGCGGTACAGGCCAACCCCGTCACCCTCGGCCTGGGCCTCGGACTCAACACCCGACACCAGCCCCACATTCAGATACAGGGGCACAGCCACACCATCCGGCGTCACAGAATCCTTTCCGGCAACCTGTTTAAGCACCTCGGTAAGCTGGCTTTCTTCTGATTGCAGGCGTGCAAACTCTTCCAGAACCAGTGCCGAAGGATTAACAAATACATCACCCCGGTAACCGTCAGCGATGATTTTCTGTCCCTCCAGCCGACCCACAGACAGATCACTGACACCCATGACAGCCGGGATCCCCATGGCCTGTGCGAGGATAGCCACATGCGACGAACTCGAACCGCTGGCGGAAACAATACCCGCCAGGTTTTCCTGGGGAATTTCTGCCAGCTGGCTGGCGCTGATGTCTTCACCGACCAGCACGGTTTTTTGATAGGCGACGGGAGTAACCGGTCGACCGCTCTGCATGTGCGTCAGAATCCTGCGTCCAAGATCGCGAATATCACTGGCACGCTCCCGCAGGTAGGAATCTGCCATGGCGTCAAACACCTGAACATGTTGTGCAATCGTGTCACGCAGGGCACCCGGTGCCCAGTTTCCCTGGCGAATGCGCTCAATCGTTTCACCAACCAGACTGTCGCCATCCAGCATCAGCAGCAGTGCATCAAACAGCGCCAGTTCTTGAGTCGGCAATATGCCAGACATGCGATTGGCATAGGCGCGCAAGTCGTCCTGTACCGCGGTAACCGCCTCCCTGAATTCCGCTATTTCACTATCGACATCCTCGACCGGACGATCAGGAATCGCCTCCAGATTTGCAGGCGGATAGACAACCATCACCCGGCCAATTGCAACACCGGGGGCACCGGGCAAGCCACTGAGAGCAGCCGCCATGCGTTCGGGTGATACCACCGCAGAAATCTGGCCGCTGGCACCGGCATGGGTGATAGCGCCGGCGAGCTGTGCCGCCAGCGTTACCAGAAAGGCCTCTTGTTCCTCCTCAAATTTTCGTGTTTTCCGCTGCCTGACAACCAGCACACCCAGCACCTTGCCGTGCTGAATGATCGGCACGCCCAGAAAACCATGGTAGGGTTCCTCGCCGGTTTCACTGATAAAACGGTAACGCGGATGCAGCGGCGCATCCTCCAGGTTCACCGGTTCTTCGCGCCGGCCCACCACACCGACCAGACCTTCGTCCAGATTGAAGCGCACGTTGCCGATGGCATCCTTGCGCAAGCCTTCTGTTGCACTGAGCACATATTGCTGCTTTTCAGCATTCACCAGGTAAACAGACGCCACATCAACAGCCACCGACTCACGTACACGCTGGACAATAATATCCAGCGCGCGATCCAGGTCGGGCGCAGTATTTACTTCCTGAATGATGCGTCTCAGGGTATCCAGCATGAGAACAGTTCCAGTGACTGTGGGTGGAAAACCTGCATCAGGGCTGACCGTGCAGTATTGAAAATCCGGCGGGCCAGAAAACAACCCGACACCCCTACTTCCTGACAGACTCCGGCGCACCGTCGGGAAACAGTAACGGCGCCAGTTCGTCCAGGGCCTTGCGGTAAACATTGCGCTTGAAGGCAACCACTTCATTCAGCGGGTGCCAGTAATCCACCCAGCGCCAGTGATCAAATTCCGGCTTGTCACATTGATCAAGACAAACCGTCTGGTCAGGACACAACATGCGCAACAGAAACCATACCTGTTTCTGTCCGATACAGACCGGTCGCGATGAGCGACGGATGTACTGACGCGGCAAGCGGTAACGCAGCCAGCCACGTGTTGCACCAATCACCTCGACATGTTCCGGCTGCAAGCCGACTTCCTCCGAGAGTTCACGGTACATGGCCTCGGCCGGTGTTTCATCGGAGCGCATCCCGCCCTGCGGAAACTGCCAGGCATTCTGGCCGATACGCCGGGCCCACAACAGCCGTCCCTCCGGGCTCGACAGTATTATGCCTACATTCGGCCTAAATCCATCCGGATCAATCACTTGCAAAACCCTTCTTGCATTTCTAAATTAAAATCATTCTCCCATAGCTGCAGGTCAGGAGCAAACCGCAAGCGGACAAGCAGCCACGCCGTTTTTATCCTTTCGTGTATGCTTGGCGACGTTTTATGCAGGAGCAACAACTGTGGGCATTGCGCTTTTTGATCTCGACAACACCCTGATCGCCGGTGACAGCGACTACCTGTGGGGCTGTTTTCTGGTCGAACGCGGCATCGTTGACGGCGCGACCTATGAACGCGAAAACCGGCGCTTTTATGATCAGTACAAGGTCGGCGAACTGGACATCCATGAGTTTCTTGATTTCCAGCTACGACCACTTGCTGAACACAGCATGGACACCCTGCAGCAATGGCACAGCCAGTACCTGCAGGAAAAGATTACCCCTATTTTGTTGCCAAAAGCACAGGTACTGATCGACAAGCATCGGCAGCAGAACGACACACTGGTAGTTATTACTGCAACCAATCGTTTTATTACCGCCCCCATCGCTGAGTTGTATGGTATTCAGCACCTGCTTGCCACTGAACCGGAAATCGTCAATGGCGCGTACACTGGCAGCGTAACCGGAACGCCCTGCTTTCAGGCCGGCAAGGTGGAACAGCTGACCGACTGGCTGGCAAATAGCCGGCAATCACTCGATGACAGCTGGTTCTACAGTGATTCTCACAACGATTTGCCGTTACTGGAAAAAGTCACCCACCCGGTCGCGGTTGACCCGGATGAAATCCTTGCACAACACGCCAAAGACCATGACTGGCCAATTATCAGTTTACGATGAGGAAGTGCCTGCTGCACCGTTCCAGGCAACAACTACAGATTAACTGCATAAATAGATATTCGTAATGCGCCCGATTGCCCTGTTTACTACATTATTGCTTCTGGCATTTGCCAGCCTGTTATTCAGCCTGGCAAGCGGCAGTGTTGCCGTCTCCTGGCAAGAGCTGCTGG
>DAOVVG010000059.1 GCA_030632175.1 Gammaproteobacteria bacterium | reverse complement strand
TTCAGGTTGCCATTGTGGCGGTGCCAGAGACGGCCGGCTCAGCACTCTATGGCATGGTGGATGTGTTGCTTGCGGCCGGAAACATCTGGCAGACGCTGGTACGCGCGGGCTCAGAACAGTCCCTGTTCAAGGTGAAGATAGTATCGCCGGATGGCAAGCCGTTTCAGTGTGGTAACGGTATTCCGGTAGCACCGGATTGCGCCATGGCGGATTCTTGCGAGAATGCCATCATTATTTTGCCCGAGCTCTGGCTGGGTCCGGATGAACACCTGCATGGACGCTATCCGGAACTCATGGACTGGTTACGCCAACAGTACCAGCTGGGCGCCACGCTGTACTCGGCCTGCTCCGGTGCCATCATGCTGGCGGAAACAGGGCTGCTGGATGGTTGTGAAGCAACGTCTCACTGGGGTTACCAGGATCTCTTTAGCGCACAGTACCCGGCCGTGCGGTTCAGGCCGGAACCGAATCTGGTGTTTGCTGATGTCGAAGGACGGATTGTCACGGCAGGGGGTACAACGTCATGGCACGATCTGGCCATCCACATTATCTCGCGACACGGTAGTCCGGGTGAGGCGCTGCGCATTGCCAAGGTGTACCTGCTGAAGTGGCATGGTGAAGGGCAGTTGCCCTATGAAACGCTGACAAGAGGCAGTTTGCATGCCGATTCAGTGGTGCGTGGCTGTGAGGACTGGTTGTCAGAAAACTATACCCGGGATGACGCAATCAGACGGCTGGTCGGATTGTCGAAGCTCGCCGAACGTACCCTGAAACGGCGCTTCAAGGCGGCGACTGGCATGACGTTGATTGATTATGTGCAGAACCTGCGCATTGAGGAAGCCAAGCGCTTGCTTGAATCAGGCCCTGTTTCCGTCGAGGAGATCAGTGCTGCGGTTGGCTATGAAGATGCCTCGTTTTTCCGTCGGCTGTTTAAGCGGCGCACCGGTATGGCGCCCGGTCAGTACCGTCGGCTGTTTCAGCCGATATTCAACGCATGATGAACTATCCGGCTGATACGGGTTGGTCGCATTAATAGTTTGCTAGAATACAGCCCCTTTGGAATCAGGCGTTTCCGCGGCGGGCAACGGGTATTATGAACGAACTTGTAACCGGCTTTCCCGGTCTGCCTATTGAGCGCGAATTGATGCAACAGGTGCCATGTTAAAAACACTAAAAGAATTCAGAGCCCGTATCCGTTATCTGATTGACCGCGCCTTCGCCCGTGAATTTACCGGGCAGCTGTTACTGTTGTTTGTGCTGGTGGTGACGGTCACCCTGTTTGGTATGACGGCGATATTTTTCGGCCTTTTTTCGGCTGAAAATACCAACATCAGTGGCATTCACCACGATATCGACAAGGGCTTCTTCGACTCGCTGTGGTGGTCACTCAACCAGGTGTTGCCGTTGCGTGGTTTCGAACGTATGTATCACGCAACCGGCGTGGTGCTGGCTTATGCCTTCTTCCTGTCGCTGATGGGGCTGGTGGTGTTCAGTGTGCTGATCTCGCTGATCAACAACACCATGCTTGGTCGCATTGAAGCGCTGCGCAGGGGTGAGACGCCGGTTCTCGAGCGCGACCACGTACTGGTGCTGGGCTGGAACAACAAGGTGTTCTCGGTGCTGCGACAGCTTGCTCGGCTGGAGCCGGGTATCAAGGCCGTTATCCTGGCGCCGCGGGAAATTAACTACATGCAGGAAGAGTTGCGGGTCGCCGGTATACAACGCGAACGCATCACCATCATTTTACGCAGTGGCATTCCCAGTAACCGCAGTGAACTGGAACGTGTCGCTATGGATCATGCCAGCAGCATCATTATCCTCTCTACCGATGCTGATGACAGCGAGTCCATCAAGTCGATGGTGCTGCTGGCGGCAAAGGATGACTGGCCGGGCAAGGCGCCTGCACTGACATCGGAAATCGCCCATGAACAGAACTACGAACTGGCGAAGATTGCATCCCGGGACAGGCTGCAGATCGTTTCTTCGGCCAAGGTGATCAGCAAGGTGATTGTACAGACCATTCGTAATCCCGGGCTGTCCACCATCTACAACGAGCTGTTTTCACCCGAGGGCAACAGCATATATGTACAGCAGGTCCCGGAATGTACGGATGTTGCCATTGAAGATATTGCCTATCGGATAACCGATGCCATACCGGTTGGTATTACCTGGGAGAAGCAGCAGGATGGCGGTGTCCGGCACGCCGTGGCACTCAACCCGGAGCCCGATTACGAGATCGCGCCAGACGAGCAGCTGGTGTTTGTCGCACGTGGGTTGCCTGTTAACTACAGGGCTTCTGAAACAGCTTACGTGTCACAACTTGCCCGCGAAGGCGGTGGCCACACCAGTGTTCCGCGCCGGGTGCTGCTGATTGGCTGGACGGAGATGATCCATGACATCCTGCTGGAGCTGGATGCGCATGCCTTGTCGGGGACCGGTATTACAGTTCTTTCACGGATGACACGCGAGGAGGCCTGCCGTCGTATTGAGCAGCGCGAGGAAGCGGCGTTGCCAAACCTGGAACTGGAGTTTATTGAAGGTGATGCCACCAGTGCGGCGGCCTATGCCGGCATCGAGCTGGACAGTTATCAGAGTATTGTGGTGTTCGCCGATGATCGGGGCGATCAGGGTGATGTTGATACGCTTACCTTGCGGACACTGCTGCGGCTGTCCGATTTGCGTAAATATGACAAGGTATACGCCCATACGGTGGTGGAACTTGTTGATGAAGCCAATCGTGAGCTGATCGCTGGGTTGGGTGTTGATGACGTGATCATCAGCCCCGGGATGGTCAGTGCGCAGCTGGCGCAGATTGCCCGGCAGAGTACGCTGGGACCGATCTATCGTGAGCTGCTGAGTGCGGGCGGTGTTGAGATCAGTTTGCGGCCGGCGCGTGATTACGTTGCACTGGATAGCGACTGTCGTTATGACGACCTGACGTATGCGGCGCAGCAGAAGCTGGAAATCGCACTTGGTTTGCGTTTGTTCCGGAATGGAGGCGAACTCCTGCTCAATCCGCCGCGGGATAAAATCTGGCGTTTTGGTGAGCAGGATCAGGTGATTGTGCTGGCGCAGCAACTCTACCAGTAGCTAACCGGCATTCAGTAACGTTTCTATTTTGCCGAGCAGGCGTTGGAAGTTTACCGGTTTGGTGTCGTAGTCATCACAACCGGCTTCCAGGGCCTTTTGTTCGTCACCGGCCATGGCATGTGCGGTGAGCGCAATAACCGGTATCGATTGCGTGGCAGGATCGGCCTTGATCTGGCGGGTAGCCTCCCAGCCGTCGATCACTGGCAGGCTCAAGTCCATGAGAATCAGGTCGGGTGATTCCGAGGTGGCCATGTTGACGCCTGCCTGACCATCAATCGCAATAATGACTTCATACGCCTTGCGTTCCAGCCGACGCGACAGCATGTCGCGGTTCATCTCGTTATCTTCAACCAGCAATATCCTGTTCATCATGGTTCCCGGGCCTTAAATTATCGGAGATAGTATACCTGCTCAGCAGAATTCTCCTGTTTCATGACTCGCGTATGGCCGCGGGCTGTATTTTTACAGTATTTCCGGTGCTCTGCTAGAATACAGGGCTTTGAATTCACAAGCTCCCGACGCGGACGGCGGATATTATGAAAGTATTGGTTACCGGTGCTGCCGGATTTATAGGGTCAGCCTTGTCTCTGCGCCTGCTTGACAGGGGGGATGAGGTTATCGGTATTGATAATCTTAATGATTATTACGATGTCGAGTTGAAAAAGTCGCGGCTGGCACGGACCCTGGATCATCCGGGGTACACTGATGTGCGTATTGATCTGGAAGACCGTGAGGGCATAGCTGCCCTGTTCAGTGAACACAGGCCGGACGGGGTGGTGAATCTTGCTGCGCAGGCCGGTGTGCGCTACTCGATCGAGAATCCGCTGGCCTACGTTGATACCAACTTGCTTGGATTTGCCAATATCCTGGAAGGTTGCCGACATAACGGCACAGCACACCTGGTGTATGCCTCCAGCAGTTCTGTGTATGGCTCCAATACCAATATGCCGTTCTCGGTGCATGATAACGTCGATCATCCGGTGAGCCTGTATGCGGCCAGCAAGAAAGCCAACGAGTTAATGGCGCATACCTACAGCCATTTGTACCGTATCCCGACAACTGGTCTGCGGTTCTTTACCGTGTATGGCCCATGGGGACGTCCGGACATGGCGTTGTTCAAGTTCACACACAATATTCTGGCGGGCAAACCGATTGATGTATTCAACCACGGTAATCACCGGCGTGATTTCACCTATATCGATGATGTTGTCGAGGGCGTGATTCGTGTGCTCGACCGGATCCCGCAACCGAACCCGGAGTGGTCAGGTGATACGCCGGATTCAGCAACCAGCACCGCACCGTACCGGCTTTACAATATAGGCAATAACCAGCCGGTCGAGTTAATGCGTTATATCGAGGTCCTGGAGGACTGTCTGGGCAAAAAAGCCGAGAAGAACATGCTGCCGTTGCAGGCGGGTGATGTGCCGGCAACGTTTGCCGATGTCACCGACCTGGTGCGGGATGTCGGTTACAAGCCGGATATGTCGGTTGAGCAGGGCATCGCCAATTTTGTCGATTGGTACCGCGGTTATTACGGTGCTTGATCAGGGTGTGATTTTTACCTTATAAATAATACGAGAATAGGCATGTAACATATTGTTATAATAAGGAATATGAATATTATAAATTTGAGTCTGACGGGGTTCGGCCATGCAGGAGAATAGTTGCGGCGGCGAGCCGTTTGCACTGCGCGTCATCGGCGACACCATGGCGCCGGAGTTCAATGATGGCTGCATCATTATTATCGACCCCTCAGGTGTCGTGAAGGATGGTTCCTATGTACTGGTGCGCCAGGGCGAAGAATATATTTTTCGTCAGCTCGAATTTGGTGAGGGCATGTACTACCTGAGAGCACTGCAAGACGGACATGAGGTGATTGAGTTGCTGGATCTGACTGCCGTTGAAGGGGTAATTATTCAGCAGGGTGCCAGGCGGCGCGCTGATCGGAAACACTATAGCTGAACGTAGTTGTTGGGCAGGTTGCGCTTTGTTGCTCAGCTTACGGTGCTGTGGTTGTTTGTCGGGTACGTCGCTGCGCTCCTTTACCCAACCTACGTTTAATGCAGGATGGGTAAAGCGCAGCATATCCGTCAGGTTACTGCTGTAATTTGGAATCGTGGTTGCAGGAGCGCATCTCGTGCGCGATTCCAGTGCCTGTGATGAATCGCGCACGAGATGCGCTCCTGCAGGTGTATAAAATTAATTCTTTGGAGACATCTGGTCCGGGCGTAACCGGGTTGCAAAAAAGTCATCGGCAACTTCAACCGGTACCATGTTGCCGGCGGTATCCACAAGCGGTAGCTCGTAGTCATTCCAGCCGCGCAAACCGGTTTTCATTGAACACACCTGTTTGTAACCCATCAGTTGCAGGGTGTAGGCAGCGAGTGCGCTACGGTTCCCGGAGCGGCACACCACTACGACATCGCGATCACGTGCTTCGACCAGTTCTCTGACGGTTTCCTCGTAGTCATATTCACACGCTGATTCGAGTATTCCTCGTGGTACGTGCAGTGAGTCCTGAATATGCATGGCGGTGAATTCATCTGCTTCCCGTATATCGAGAATCAGTGGCTGCAGTTTGTTGTCTTTTGTTTTCTCCTCGATGTCCCAGGGAAACTCCTCCGAAATATCGGCAAGGGTCTCGGCGACCAGATCAGTGAAGTGTTTCATGGTGATGGCGTTCAGTCGTTGCTGCGGCTAGTGGTACGTAACCCCTGTTCGACGGCGATGACTGCAGCCTCTACGCGTGAATGTATGCCAAGCTTGCGGAGGATGGATTTTACATGCAGTTTTACAGTGCCATCCGAAATGCCCAGGTTGCGGGCTATTACCTTGTTGCTCTGACCTTCAGCCAGCAATGCGAGAATCTCATTTTCACGTGGTGTCAGTTTGGCAAATGGGCTTTCCTCTTCAGGTGCAATACTGTCTCCCTGAACAACCCGGGCAAGCACCTGGGCGAGGTCGGGTGCGACGACGGTTTTTCCGGCAACGATATCCCTCAGGGCTACAACCAGCTGGTCAGGTTCCATGTCCTTGAGCAGGTAACCCTGGGCACCACTGCGCAACGATTCAACAAGGTCCCGTTCATCGCTGCTGGTTGTCAGCATGGCAACCGGATTGGTGAAGCCGTTTTTGCGTAACTGGCGCAATACCTCTATGCCGTCCATTTCCGGCATGCGCATGTCCAGCAACACCACATCAGGTTCAAGCTCGGTGGCAAGGCGCAAGCCTTCCTGTCCGCTGCCGACTGCGGCAAGCACATTAATATCCCGGCGGCTCAGCAGACTTTCCAGTCCCTCACGAAACAGGGTGTGATCATCAACCAGCAGTATATTCAGACTCATGACGGTTTACTCTGTACCTCGGGTTGCTTGATTTCCAGCACAATGCGTGTTCCTTCGCCCGGCTCACTTTCCACCCTCAATGTGCCGCCCAGGTGGGATGCACGTTCCTGCATGATGGTGAGACCGATATGTTCACCCGGTGAGCCATAGATTTTTTTGTTGATACCGATGCCGTCATCTTCAATGAGTATATGGCACTTTCCGTTAATATCGTCCTTGAGCATGATGCGGACGGTCTTGGCGTCGCTGTGTTTTCTTATATTCCAGAGCGCTTCCTGAATGATTCTCAGTATCTGGGTCTCGCTTTCCCTGGAAAGTGCTGTATTCGACCATTCCTTTTGCAAGTAGGTTTTTATATGCGTTTCATTGCGGAACTGGCTGACAACCTTCTCAATTGAACCAACCAGGTTCTGATCATAGGTTGGTGCGCGGAAATTCGCAATCAGCCCGCGGAGTTCGGTATTGGCCTCATCGAGGCTGTTTTCGATACGTTCCAGCTGCTGCCAGGTAGTGGACTCATCGCCCTGGTGCAGGGTTTCATCAAGTACCCTGACCTGGAATCGCAGGCTCGCAAGTGTCTGGGCGAGTGAATCGTGCAATTCGTGAGCAATGCGGGTACGTTCGTCCTTGATGAGGTGCTGCCGGTATATATCGTCGTTGTGATAGCGCTCAATGGCAATGCTGAGATGGTGTGCGATGCTGGTGAGCAGCGGCTTGAGACTCGCGATCTGTTCAATCAGTTCAGAATCCATGAACAGGTTGATTACCCCGGTTACCTTGCCACGGTAACGCATCGGAACGGCGACCATTCCAGTCTGTGCTTCATCAAAGAAACGACTGCCGGCAATTTTCTCGCATTTTTTCAGATCCGTCTCTACCCAGATCTTTCCTTCTGTTGCAGCGCGTTCGTAGAGGCAACGACGTACGTCCTGGCGGTCAGGCAATATCATGGCCTCATCAATACCGCTGCTGGCAGAAAGTTCCATCTGCCCGGATTGTTGTGAAACCCAGATCGCTGTTGCGCGAGATTGTGTGATGCGTTTGAAGGTGTACATAAAACGGGTCAGCAGGTCATCCAGCCCGTGTGCGGTGTTGATGCTTGAAACAACTTCGTAGAGAATTTGCAGCGATCTTTCTTCAAGATCCTGATCGCCAGACCTGGTTTTGTCCTCTTTCCCGGATGGCTGTGTTGACATGACTGTTACAGCGGCCTGTTTATGTGGCTGGAGAATAGTTGGCGTCGTTGGGGTTCATGAAGATGAACTGCCAGGTCCCGGGCTCGATCTCGACAAAGTCCAGTGTTGTGCCTTCCATCAGCAGGTGACTGTTTTCTCCAATGACAATGTCGATGCCGCCAGTATTAATATGCATATCGTCGTCCAGCTTGTTGTCATCAAACCCCATGCCGTAGTGAAGGGTACCGTCAGGGTTACGTTTTGCGGCTATGCGCATGGACAGCCCCTGCATGTCTCCCTTTTCGGCGGAAGCCTGGATTTGTTTGGTGGCGGCGGGTGTAATGGTAATCATGGTATCTCCCTCAAAGAATGGCACTAGTATACTGAGCTTGCTGATTTTTTGTATCAGCCGCGGTGCATCCTGACAAATTCAACGAATCGGCGTGCCCAGTGATGCTGGTCCGTATCGCGCATATGGCTGTAGCACGCCAGCAGGTTATTGATGACGATGCCGTCATTTCTGCCGTCGATGCCATGTCCGCGTGTGACTTCATAGGCATAGGTCAGCGGCCCGGTGATGTTCTCCAGACTCGAGTAGTGGAATTCATGGGCAGCGAATTCCCCTTGTGGCCGGCTGGCTGGCCAGGGCGCCACAGCGGTTTCACGCAAGCGTACGTAACCACGTCCCTGTGGTCGGGCGTGCATGACCGTGTCTGCCGGGATGACGCCAACCATTTCAGAATGCCTGTCATTCCACGAAAGTTTGCGAGAGAGGTACATCATTCCGCCACATTCGGCATAGCTGGGCAGGCCGTTGTTGATGGCTGTTCTGATCGCCGTTCTTAATGCCGTATTTGCGGCCAGTGCCTGCATATGGCTCTCGGGAAAGCCGCCGCCAATAAACAGGCCGTCAATGTCAGGCAGGTTTGTATCGGTAAGCGTGTTGAATGGCACCAGTTTTGCGCCGGCACGTGTGAGTGCATCAAGATCATCCGGGTAGTAAAAACCAAAGGCGGCATCACGTGCGATGCCGATCTTTACTGCGGTGCTGTCAGCAGGTGTGTCAAACTCTTGCGGGGTAAAGGACAGTGGTTTCGCTGCAGCCGCGGCAAGCAGCTGATCCAGATCAACCTGGTCTTTGATGAGGTTGCTGATTTCCCGGATCTTGTTGACAGCGCTCGCGTCCTCATTGCTGGGTACAAGCCCCAGGTGCCGTTCGACAATTTCCATAGAGCGGTTTCGATGTACACCGCCGATCACAGGAATATCGGTGTAGTGTTCGATAACAGTGCGCAGCTTGGCTTCATGACGGCTGCCGCCGAGCTGGTTCAGGATGACGCCGGCGATCTTTACCTCGGGATCGAATGCCTGGTAACCCAGGATCAGCGGAGCAATGCCGCGGGTCATGCCGCGGGCATCGAGCACCAGGATGACCGGTGTTTTCGTCAGTGTCGCGAGTGCGGCGTTGCTGTTGCTGCCATCCAGATCCAGACCGTCGTAAAGCCCCTTGTTGCCTTCAATCAGGGCAATGTCGGCATCTGTTGAGTAGTGCCCGACACTGGTCATGATTTCCTCATGTGACATGCAGTAGAAATCAAGATTGTGACAGGACCGACCGGCAGCCAGGGAAAGCCACATGGGGTCGATATAATCAGGTCCTTTCTTGTAAGGCTGTACCTGCAGGCCGCGTTGCGCCAGCGCAGCGCACAAGCCCAGCGAGACTGTTGTCTTGCCGGAGGACTTATGGGCTGCCGATATCAGCAGGCGGGACATAATAAGAGCAGGTCAGGCAGTACCTGACAGCACGCAGCGCCTTCAGGCGGTTGCTTCAGCATCCCTGGCTGAGTGGTGTGGATCGACTGCCTCGTCTGCGAGGCTGTCCGGCAGGAAGCGCAGCACCCTGACGCCGACAAAGGTCGCCGCAAGTGCTATTGCAATGCCGCCGATGCCCAGGATGATCTCGGGCAGACTCGGTATGTAACTGCCAACGACACCGTCAGCGAAGGAGCTAACCACTTCCTTGCCAGGGAACATTTCCATTGGATAGGCCTGGCCACCGATGATAATGACATACACCTGTGCCAAACCACCGATGATCACCAGCACCGAAGCGATACCAATCCAGCCCCGGGACTTTCCGGTGGACGGGTGGTAGAGCAGTGCGAGTGGCAGCAGGCTGCCAAGAGCAATTTGTACGATCCAGAATAACCGGGTGTAGACACCGCCATCGAGCAGGATGAATTGCTCCACACCATGGTTCTGCGTGATATAGAGGTTGGTCAGGTGGTAGGCAAGTACGAAATACAACACCGCGCCGATAAAGACGCCCAGCAGGTTCTTGAGACGGAACAGGATGCTGTCACCCAGCGGGCGATCAGACCACTTGTATATGCCCATCAGCACCAGGATGAAAATGGCCAGTCCAAATGAGAATGACATGATAATGAACATCGGGGCCAGGATGGCCGCGTCATAGGCCTGTCGTGCAACCAGGAATCCAAAGATGGAACCGGTACCCGTGGTCAGTATGAGACGCCAGATAAAGGCGCTGAATCCGGCGACCTTGGTAAATTTGTTCATCTTGCGTTCCATCATCATCCACAGGTACACCCCGACAACGGCCATAAAACCGATGTACAGGATAATGTTCCAGGCAAAGATGGACTTGAAGTTGTAGTACGTCATGGCAACGATCAGACGATCAGGGCGACCAAGGTCAAGTACCAGCACGGCGAGACCGCCAACCAGCAGCGCAATGGCAAGCAGGCCGGAGAGGCGTGCCAGTGGTTTATACGCTGTTTTGTTGAAGACGGAGCTGATTGAAGCGACATTGAGCGCACCGGAGGCGGCGACAATCAGGAACACGGCAAACACGTGAGGTGTGCCCCAGACGATCTGGTTATTCATGCCGGTGACCCAGTGGCCATTGTGCTCCATGTACCAGGCAGCGCCGAGGGCAGCCAGCACGAAAAAGCCGATGCAGCCCAGCACCATGTAAAACGGTTTGCCGCCGTCGATTTCCTTGAATACGAGTTCCTTCATCA